>NZ_JBJZOJ010000004.1:0-187681 GCF_047200655.1 Streptomyces sp. MS06 | reverse complement strand
GTCACAGTGAATCGCTCCTCGATGCGACTGGTCAGTGACGGGTCGGTGTGACGAGTCATGTGCGGCGGTCGGTGCGGTGGTCGGTACGGAGGCGCTGCGTGGCGGGTCAACGCGACGGCAGTGCCAGCGGACCGATCCGGTACAGGACCTCGGGGTCGTGCGGGCCGTCCGGGAACTGCGCCGTGTCGAACAGGACCTCCCGCTCGACATGTGCGCCGTGCCGTACGGCGAACGACGTGAACAGCCGCTCGGATGCGGTGTTGCCCGGGGTGATGGTGGTCTCGACCCGGGTCAGGGGGCGCTCGCCCGCGATCCGGGCGGTCAGACCGTCGAGCAGCCGGGCGGCCAGCCCTCGGCCGCGGTGGGCGGTGTCGACGGCCACCTGCCACACGAGCAGGGTCTCCGGGGCCTCCGGCCGCAGGTACCCGGTGATGAACCCGACCGGCCGCCCGTCCGCTCCGCGCACCACCGCGGTGGTGTCCGCGAAGTCACGGCACCACAGCAGGTAGCTGTAGGAGGAGTTCAGGTCGAGCGTCCGGGAGTCCTTGGCTATACGCCAGAGGGCGGCCCCGTCGTCGACCGTCGGGCGGTCGATGTGCAGGTCTGCTGGTGCGGCAGTCATGCAAATTGAATTTACCGAGAGAAAATTGAAATTGCATGGAGGGATGGGGTTCCCTGTGAGGCCTGGATATGGTATCGCGCGAGCGCGCGCGGGCGCGTGAGGTTCGGGCGCTATGTCTGCTTTGACCTGGCGCAAAAGCCACGGATCAGACAGTCTGTGGAACAGGTCACAACTCTGTAACCTGAGCGAGACCCGTCCGAATTACGCCCTTTGACGCGAGCGAAATTGCCGGGTTTAGGGCCACGGAAAGCGGGCATAAGAAAACGGGAAGCTACCTTCGGGATATCCAAAAAAATTCTGGAATTGCGGCGGCGGAATTCAGCTTCCAGTCATGTGTGCGACAGGCGTCGATCAGTGTGCCGCGCCCGCCGCCCGGCCGTGCCCGCCACCGTTGCGCTCCCTCCGCGCCGCCGGGTCCGCCGTCGTTCCGTCATCGGTCCGCTCCCGCCCTTCGCGGCGTCGTCGGACCCGCCCCGCCCGCGTCCGGATCCCCTCGCGGTGTCCTCCGACCCGCCCCGACGCGTCAGGGTCTCCTCGCGGGCTCTCCTCCCTTCGGCTTCTGCGCCCGGGACTCCGTGCGCCCTCCGTCGCACGCCCTCCCTGTCGCCGCCCCCTCCGTGCCGTCGCCCTCTCGGGGCCTGCGCTCCCGCCTGCCCGGACGCGACGTCGCGGATCGCTCGGGAGGTGTCGTCGGCGGGGTGCGACGTTTCGTGACCGGCGGGTTCGTAGGTGATACGGGTCCTGGACCATGGGATTGATTTGGGAAACCAAAACTTCTCCTTATAATCGGAGCGCACCGTTCCGAAACAGGAGGCCCCCTTGAACACGCCCGCCCGGCGCCGGACCCGCGTCCTGGCCGCCACCACCGCGACCGCCGGACTGGTCCTCGTGGCCGCCTGCACCTCCACCGGCGACTCGGACGGCGGTGCGAAGGCCGCCTCCGGCGGCGTCGGACTCGTTCGTGCCGGGCAGCTCACCACCTGCACCCACCTGCCCTACCCGCCCTTCCAGTCGGAGATCGACGGCAGGGTCCAGGGCTTCGACGTCTCGCTCGTCGACCTGGTCGCCAGGGACCTGGGCGTGCAGCAGAAGATCCTCGACACGCCGTTCGAGAACTTCAAGACCGGCGCGTTCCTCAACTCCGGCAAGTGCGACCTCGCCGCCGCCGGGATGACCATCACCGAGGAGCGCAGGAGGAACGTCGACTTCTCCGACCCGTACTTCGACGCCACCCAGGCCGTTCTGACCGGCCGGGACCAGGGCGTCGACTCGCTCGCGGACATCAGGGCCAAGGGCCTCAGGGTCGGCGCCCAGGCCCAGACGACCGGCGAGGACTACGCCCGGAAGCAGGGCCTCGACCCGGTCTCCTTCGAGTCCTCCGACGCCCTTCTCAACGGGCTGCGGACCGGTCAGGTCAAGGCCGTCGTCATCGACTACCCGGTGGTCCGGGCCTGGCTGAAGGACAAGGCCACCGCCAACGCCTTCAAGGTCGCCGACAACCTCAGCACGGGCGAGCAGTACGGCTTCACCGTGAAGAAGGGCAACACCGCGCTCCTCGCCGCCGTGAACAAGGCCCTCGCCGACGCCAAGGCCGACGGCACCTACCGGAAGCTGTACGAGAAGTGGATCGGCCCCTACGACCCGTCCGCCGCCTCGCCGTCCCCCGCGCCGTCCGCCGCATGACCGCCGCCGACCACGACGCCGGGCCCGTGCGGAAGGGACTGACCAGGCGCCGCAGGCGCAGCCTGGCGCGCGGGGCGCAGTACGCCGTCCTCGCCGCGGCCGCGGCCGCCCTCGCGGCCACGGCCGACTGGGGACGGCTGCGGAACCAGTTCGCCCAGCCGGACATCGCACTCCGGATGTTCCCGGACGTCCTCACGCTGGCGCTGCGCAACACGGTGCTCTACACGGTCTCCGGCTTCCTCGTCGGACTGGTACTCGGCATGGTCGTCGCGCTGATGCGGCTCTCGCCCGTCGGCCCGTACCGCTGGCTCGCCGGCGTCTACATCGAGATCTTCCGCGGCCTGCCCGCCCTGCTGATCTTCATCTTCATCGGGGTGGCCGTTCCGCTCGCCTTCCCCGGCACGGAGGTCGCCGGAGGGACGTACGGCAAGGTCGCCCTGGCGCTGGGCCTGGTGGGTGCCGCCTACATGGCCGAGACCTTCCGCGCCGGCATCCAGGCGGTGCCCCGCGGGCAGACCGAGGCGGCCCGCTCGCTCGGCTTCTCGCCCGCCCGGGCCATGGTCTCGATCGTCGTCCCGCAGGCCTTCCGGGTCGTCCTGCCGCCGCTCACCAACGAGTTCGTCATCCTCTTCAAGGACTCCTCGCTGGTGCTGCTCCTCGGCCTGACCCTCCAGGAACGCGACCTGTCCAAGTACGGCCGCGACCTG
Source organism: Streptomyces sp. MS06 (assembly GCF_047200655.1). Taxonomy (NCBI): domain Bacteria; kingdom Bacillati; phylum Actinomycetota; class Actinomycetes; order Kitasatosporales; family Streptomycetaceae; genus Streptomyces; species Streptomyces sp. MS06. The sequence goes on along the minus strand of NZ_JBJZOJ010000004.1, from coordinate 184,669 downwards.
GCCAGCACCACCGCCAACTCCACGCCGATCCTCGTCGCCGGCCTGTGCTACCTGCTGGTCACGATCCCGCTCGGCTTCGTCGTACGCCGCCTGGAGGCGAAGGCCCGGGAGGCCGTGACATGAGTCGTCCGGAGATCACCGTCCGCGGTCTGCACAAGTCCTTCGGCGACCACCGGGTGCTGCGCGGCATCGACCTGGAGGTCGGCCGGGGCGAGGTCGTCTGCGTCATCGGCCCGTCCGGCTCCGGCAAGTCGACACTGCTGCGCTGCGTGAACCTGCTCGAGGAGCCCACCGAGGGGCGGGTCCTCGTCGGCGGCACGGAGGTCACCGACCCGGACGTCGACATCGACGCCGTCCGCCGCCGCATCGGCATGGTGTTCCAGCAGTTCAACCTGTTCCCGCACCTGACGGTGACCGAGAACCTCACCCTGCCGCAGCGCCGGGTGCTGAAGCGGGGCAGGGCCGAGGCCGCCCGGATCGCCGCCGCGAACCTGGCCCGGGTGGGACTGTCGGACAAGGCGGACGCCTACCCGTCGTCGCTCTCCGGCGGTCAGCAGCAGCGCGCCGCCATCGCCCGCTCGCTGGCGATGGGGCCCGAGGTGATGCTGTTCGACGAGCCGACCTCCGCGCTCGACCCGGAACTGGTCGGCGACGTCCTCGCGGTCATGCGCGGGCTGGCCGACGAGGGGATGACGATGATGGTCGTCACCCACGAGATGGCCTTCGCCCGGGAGGTCGCCGACCGGGTCGTCTTCATGGACGGCGGCGTGATCGTCGAGGAAGGCGCACCCGGCCGGGTCATCGGGGCTCCCCGCCACGAGCGGACCCGCCACTTCCTCTCCCGCCTGCTCGACCCCGCGACGGCCGGCCCGGCCGCGCCGGCCGCGGGCCCCGGCGCGGTGGGGGACGCCGGGGCGGAGCCCCGGGCGGATGCGGGCTGCCGGGCGGCCACGGGGGCCGCGTAGGCTGCCCCGCATGAGCGATCACCCCGTGCTGCACGTGAAGGGCCGGGTCCTGGTCGGACCCGACGACGTCCGCGACGAGCTGTGGGTCCTCGACGGGCGGATCTGCTACGACCGCCCCGCCGGCGCCCGCGACGTGCGCACCGTCGAGGGCTGGGCGCTGCCCGGTCTCGTCGACGCGCACTGCCACGTGGGCCTGGGCCCCGACGGCCCGGTGCCCGAGGACGTCGCGGAGAAGCAGGCGCTGACCGACCGCGAGGCCGGCACCCTGCTGATCCGGGACGCGGGCTCGCCCTCCGACACCCGCTGGGTGGACGACCGCGAGGACCTGCCGAGGATCGTGCGCGCCGGCCGGCACATCGCCCGCACCCGCCGCTACATGCGCAACTACGCCTGGGAGATCGAGCCGGACGACCTGGTCGAGTACGTCGGCCGGGAGGCCCGGCGCGGCGACGGCTGGGTCAAGCTGGTGGGCGACTGGATCGACCGGGACCTCGGCGACCTGTCCGCCTGCTGGCCGCGGGGCGCGGTGGAGGCGGCGATCGCCGAAGCCCACCGGCTGGGCGCCCGGGTCACCGCCCACTGCTTCGCCGAGGACTCCCTGCGCGATCTGGTCGAGGCCGGGATCGACTGCGTGGAGCACGCGACCGGCCTGACCGAGGACACCATCCCGCTGTTCGCCGAGCGCGGCGTCGCCATCGTGCCGACCCTGGTGAACATCGCCACGTTCCCGGAGCTCGCGGCCGGCGGCGAGCGCAGGTACCCGGACTGGTCGGCGCACATGCGCCGGCTGCACGCGCGCCGCTACGACACCGTCCGCGCCGCCTACGACGCAGGGATCCCGGTGTACGTCGGCACCGACGCCGGCGGCCACCTCCCGCACGGCCTGGTCGCCGGCGAGGTCGCGGAACTGGTGACGGCCGGGCTGCCCCCGCTGGCCGCCCTCGCGGCGGCGACCTGGTCCGCCCGGCAGTGGCTCGGCCGTCCCGGCCTCGACGAGGGCGCGCGGGCCGACCTGGTGGTGTACGAGACGGACCCGCGGGCCGACGTGCGGGTGCTCGCGGACCCGCGCCGGGTGGTGCTGAACGGGCGGGTCGTCGGCTGAGCCGGCGCGGGGCACGGCCCGGCAGGAGGCCGGCCCCCGTACTCCTGCCGCCCCGCGCCCCGCGCCCCCGTCGGTTGGTCGCCGCTCGGCCGCGGGGGCAGACCTCCGTGACGCGGCCCCGAAGCCGCCCGCGCCGCCGCCGTTCGCGTCACCGTCGCACCACCGAGCCGTCGCGCCACCGAGCCGTCGCGCCACCGAGCCGTCGCGCCACCGAGCCGTCGCGCCACCGAGCCGTCGCGCCACCGAGCCGTCGCGCCACCGAGCCGTCGCGCCACCGAGCCGTCGCGCCACGGCGCCCGCCGAGGGGCCCGTGACCGCGGTCGGCGCGGACCGTTGTACTTCCGCGCTCCGCCGCGTGCGCGGGCCGTCGCGTCCGGTGGGCCCGCCGGACGGGGGAACGGAAGCGGTCGGCGGGGAACAGGTGTGCCGCCTGATTCGAACGCAGTCCCGGAAGCCCCACGATGGGGTGAAGTCACCGAGGATCGTCGCCCGTTCACTCCTCGTGCGTAATTCTTGCGGGGTCCCAAGCATGTCTCCTCTGGGGGTCCCACACCGTGAACGGCACGAACTTCCGCATGCCCGCACGCCGCCGGCTGGCCGCCGCCGCGGCGGCCACCGCCCTGGCCGCCGGGCCCGCGGCCCTGGCCGGCGCAGGCACCGCCCACGCGTCCGGCGACCACGGACGCGCGAGCGCCGCCGTCCTGCGCACCGGGCTCGACGTCGCCCTGCTCGACCACACCGTGGACGTCCCGCTCACGGTCTCGCTCAACGAGGTCCAGGCCCCGCGGACCGCCCACCGGAACGCCCTCACCACCCGCCTCGACGGCGTGGACCGCGGCCGGCCGTTCAGCGTCCTGCGGGCCGACGTCGCCACCGCGAAGGCCACCGTCACCGCGTCCCGGTCCGAGGGCTTCACCCGCCTCGTGCACGCCCGGCTGCACCTGCCCGGCCTGCCCCTGCTGTCCCTGATCGAGGTCGACCAGGTCACCTCCCGGGCGACCTGCGAGGCCGGCAGGGAGCCGGTCGCCACCGCGAACGTGCTGGGCTCGGTGACCGTCCTGGGCAAGCGGGTCACACTCAGCGCCGGCGGGCCCACCGACGTCAAGGTGCCGGGCGTCGGCGAGGTCCGGCTCGACCTGTCCCGACGCGAGACCACCTCCCGCACCGCCGCCGCCACCGCACTGGAGCTGAAGGTCACCGTCAATCCACTCCACCTCAACGTCGCCGACGTCAAGGGCACCGTCACCCTGGCCGAGGCCACCTGCGAGAGCCCGGCGGCCGCACGGACGCAGCCCGCAGCGCCCGGCGACGCGCCCAGCGGCGGACCGGGCGACGAGCCGAGCGGCGGACCGGGCGACGAGCCGAGCGGCGGACCGGGTGACCAGCCGAGCAGCGAGCCGTCCGCCACCAGCGACTCCGCCGTCCGGGCCCAGGGCTCACACACCGGGGCCAGCCTGGCGGAGACCGGCGGCAGCGAGGCGACCCCCTACATCGCCGCCGGGTCGGTGGTGCTGCTGCTGGCCGGCGGGGGAGCCTTCGCCCTCGCCCGGCGCCGCGGCTGACCCGCGGAGCCGAGGATCAGGGCGCCCGTCCCAGCGCCCGGTCCAAGGCCTGGAGGAAGCCGTCCGCGGTGCCCCGGTCCCGCACGGCCAGCCTCAACCACTGCCCGCCGAGACCGGGGAAGGTGTCGCCGCGCCGTACCGCGTAGCCCAGATCGCGCAGCCGGCTGCGCAGCGCGGCCGCGCCGTCCACGCGGACCAGCACGAACGGGCCCGCGGCCGGGGCCACCACCCGCAGCCCCGCACCGCCGAACGCGGCGAGCCCGGCGAGGAGGTGGTCGCGGTCCGCGGCGACCCGGCGGGCCGCGCGCTCCGCCTCGGCGAGCGACGCCGGTTCCATGCAGGCCTCGGCGGCGGTCAGGGCGGGCGCGGACACCGGCCACAGCGGCTGCGCCCGCTCCAGCCCGGCCACCGTCTCCGGCGCGGCCAGCAGGTAGCCGATGCGCAGCCCGGCCAGGCCCCAGGTCTTGGTCAGGCTCCGCAGCACCACCAGGCCGGGCACGTCCGTGCGGCCCGCGAGCGCCTCCCGCTCGCCCGGCACGGCGTCCATGAACGCCTCGTCGACCACCAGAGTCCGGCCCGGCCGGGCCAGTCCGGCCAGGGTCCCGGCCGGATGCAGCACCGACGTCGGGTTGGTCGGGTTGCCGACCACCACCAGGTCCGCCTCCTCGGGAACGGCCCGCGGATCGAGTCGGAACCCGTCCGCCTCCCGCAGCAGTACCCGGCCCACCGTGTGCCCGGCGTCCCGCAGCGCCGCCTCCGGTTCGGTGAACTGCGGATGCACCACGACCGGCCGCCGCACCCTCAGCGCCCGGGCCAGCAGTACGAACGCCTCCGCCGCCCCCGCCGTGAGCAGTACCCGGTCCACCGGCAGCCGGTGCCGGCCGGCGACCGCGGCCCGGGCCGCCCTGCCGTCCGGGTAGGCGGCCAGTCCGGCCAGCGAGCCGGCGATCCGCTCCCGCAGCCAGAGCGGCGGAGTGCCCGCGCGCACGTTCACCGCCAGGTCGACCAGGTCCGCGCCCGCGTCGCGCACCTCGGCGTCCCCGTGGTGCCGCAGGTCGGGCGGGGCTTCCCGGGTGTCCTCAGTGCGCATGGGAGTGCGGGTGCCCTCCGTGCCGGTGGTGCCCGTGGCCGTGCTGCTGCCCGTCGCCGTGCCCGTCGTGGTGCCCGTCGTCGTCCGGGTGGAAGTGCGGCTGCTGCGGCTGCCCCACCTTCTCCTCGAAGCCGGGCAGCGCGATCCGGTACACGCACGAGTCGCAGTTCATCCGCAGGTCGCCGCGCACCGCCTCCGCGTACCGCTCCATCACCAGGTCCAGCAGCTCAGGCTCCGGACCGATCACGTCCGCCGACCGCACCGCCACCTCCGGGTGCGCGGCCGCCCACTCCTCCGTCTGCCGCCGCACCCGGTCCGGCAGGATCCCGGTGAACAGGAAGTACGGCAGGACGACGACCTGCCGCGCGCCCAGCCGCGCGCACCTGTCCAGCCCACTCGGCACGTCCGGTGCCGCCAGCGACACGAACGCCGTCTCCACACCGGCGTACCCGCGCCCCTCCCACAGCAGCCGCGCCGCCTTGAACACCTCGGCGTTGGCGTCCGGGTCGGTGGAACCGCGCCCCACCAGCAGCACGGTCACCTCCGAGAGGTCCACCGCCCCGCCGAGCGCCTCGTCCAGCCGCCGCTCCAGCACCTTCAGCAGCGCCGGGTGCGGGCCCAGCGGACGGCCGTAGGAGTACGACAGCCCCGGGTGCCGTTCCTGCTCGCGGGCCAGCGCCGCGGGGATGTCGCCCTTCGCGTGCCCGGCGGACACCAGCATCAGCGGCACGGCGGCGAACCTGCGCACCCCGCGCTCCACCAGCTCGGCGACCGCCTCCCCCAGCGGCGGGGGCGACAGCTCGATGAAGCCGCCCGCCACGGGCAGCTCGGGGTGGCGGCGCCCCAGGGCGCGGACGAAGGCGCGGAACGCCTCCGCTCCGGCGTCGTCCCGGGTGCCGTGTCCGGCGACGAGCAGGGCGGGCTGCGGCGTGGTCACGGGGTCTCCTCAAGCGAAACGGGGTGGTACAGCAGGGCGTTGAGGGCGGCCGCGGCGACCGCGGACCCGCCCTTCTCGGACACGTTGCTCACGGCGGGCAGCCCGGTGGCGCGCAACGCGGCCTTCGACTCGGCCGCCCCGACGAAACCGACGGGCAGACCGATCACCAGCGCCGGATCCGCGTCCAGCGCCAGCAGCTCCTCCAGGGCGGTCGGCGCGCAGCCGACCACCCACAGCGCGCCCGGTCCGACGTCCTCGAACGCCAGCCGCACCGCGTGCGCCGAGCGCGTCAGCCCTGGTCCGGGCCGGGCGTCCTGCAGCCGGCACACGGTCTCGCGGCGGGTGATGCCCGCCGCGACCATCTCCACGTCCACCACCACCGGCGCCCCGGCGTGCAGCGCGGCGTGCGCCGACTCCAGCGCGTTCTCGTCGGTGACGAGGTCGGCCGCGTAGTCGAGGTCGGCCGCGGAGTGGACGACCCGCTCCACCACCGCGCGGGTCAGCGGCGGGAAGTGCGAGGTGTCCAGCCGGGCGCGCAACCGCCGGAAGGACTCCTGTTCGATGGGATGGACCACACGGGTCGCCGGGTTCACTGGGACTGCCCCTCCTGCCAGCGGTAGCCGCGCGGGGTCACCATGCGCCCCGCGATTTGCCGGGTCGCCGTGTTGCCCACGGTCACGACCGTCATCATGTCGACCGTCGCCGGGTCGAGGCCCGCCAGCGTCGTCAGCCGGGTCGACTCCTGCGGCCGCGAGGCGTTGCGCACCACCCCGACCGGCGTCCCGGGAGCGCGGTGCCCGGCGAGGATCGCCAGCGCCTGCGGAAGCTGCCGGGCCCGGCCGCGGCTGCGCGGGTTGTAGAACGTCACCACCAGGTCGGCCTCGGCCGCCGCCCGCACCCGCCGCTCGATGACCTCCCAGGGCGTGTGCAGGTCGGACAGGCTGATCGACACATGGTCGTGGCCCAGCGGCGCGCCCAGCAGGGCCGCCGCCGCGAGTGCCGCGGTCACCCCCGGCACGCCCACCACGTCGATGTCGTCGGAGGCCTCCGCCAGTGCCGGCGCGGCCATCGCGTACACCCCGGCGTCGCCGCTGCCGATCAGCGCGACCGCCTGCCCGCGCCGGGCCTCGGCCACCGCCGTGCGCGCCCGCTCCTCCTCGGCGCCGAGCCCCGACTCCAGGACCCGGGTGCCGGGCCGCAGCAGGTCGCGGATCTGGTCGACGTACTGGTCCAGCCCCACCAGCACGGACGCCCGCCTCAGCTCCTCCCGGGCCCGCGGGGTCAGCAGGTCCCGGGCACCCGGACCGAGCCCGACCACCGCGAGCCGTCCGCGGCCCGGCCGCCTCGCCACCGCGCACGTCGCCCTCGCCGGCAGCCCGTCCGCACGCTGCGACTTCCGCTTGGGGACCAGGAGTTCACCGCCCCGGACGAGCGCGGCGGCCTCGGCGACGGACGGCGTGCCGACGGCGGCCAGCGGCGCGGCCGAAGGATGCGGCACCGCGACGCCGGCCAACTCCTCGGCCGGGTACGTCACCAACGGCACCCCGAGCCGCTCGGCGGCCTGCACGATGCCCGGCTCGCCGGCCTTCGCGTCGACCGTGGCCAGCTCCGCGAGGGACCGTGCGGACAGTCCCGCCTCCCGCAGCGCCGCCTCCACCAGGTGGAGGACCTCCTCCACCGGAGCGCCCCGGGACGCGCCGACCCCGGCCACCAGGGACGGCGGCCGCAGCAGCACCTCCCGTTTCCCCGGCTCGACCGCCCGGTCGGTGACCCGCACGGTGTACGCGCCCCGCTCGCCGCACGGCAGCGGTGGCAGCGGCCACGGCACCTCGGAGTCCAGCCGGACCGGCTCCCCGTCCAGCAGCGCTCGCGTCACCCCCGCCACATCGCCCTCCACCGGGAGACCCAGGGTGTCCAGACCGGTGAGGTCCACGGCGTCCGTCGCCGTCGTCACCACCGGCTCGGCGCCCAGTACCCCGCCGACCGCGCGGGCCAGTTCGTTGGCGCCGCCGCCGTGCCCGCCGAGCAGCGACACCGCGAACCGTCCCGCCTCGTCGACGCAGACCACCCCGGGGTCCGCGGCCTTGCCGCCGAGCAGCGGCGCCACCAGCCGGACCACCGCGCCGGCCGCCAGGAAGCACACCAGCCCGTCGCACTCGGCGAACGCCCGCCGTACCGCGTCGGCGGTGGGACCCTCGTAGACCCGCACGCGGTCCGGCCACGCGGCGGCCAGCCGGTCGCGGGCCGAGGCCCCCGCCGCCGTGGCGGACACCAGGCCGATCACCGGGTTCTCCGGGGCCGCCGGGCTCTCCGGGGCCGCCGGGCTCTCCGGGTTCACTGGGCTCACTGGGCAGCTCCTTCACTGCGCGCCGGGGGCCGCACGCCCCACAGCAGGAAAACGGGATTGGTCGCCGCGAGCCGGGTCACGTCCCCCGGCAGCGGTGCCATGCGCGAGGACTGCAGCAGCACCCCGTCGCACGCCCAGCCGGCGTCCAGCAGCGCGGCCCGCGCCGCCGGCACCCGGTCCAGGGCGGCCATCGCGACGACCACCGACCGCCGGGCCCGCCCCGCGCACCGGGAGACGATCGCGGGCAGATCGCGCCCGCCGCCGCCGACGAACACCGCGTCGGGCTCGTCCAGCGCGGACAGCGCGTCCGGCGCCGCCCCGTGCACCACCCGCACGTCGACCCCGTGCGCGGCGGCGTTGGCGCGGATCCGGTCCGCTCCGTCCGCCGTCCGCTCCACCGCGCACACGGCGGCGCCCAGCCGTGCGCACTCCACGGCCACCGAACCGGATCCGGCGCCGACGTCCCACACCAGGTCGCCGGGGCGCGGCCCGAGCCGGGCCAGCGCCAGCGCCCGCACCTCGAACTTGGTGATCATCGAGTCGCGGTGGGCGAACTCCGCCTCGTCCAGCGCCCATCCGGCGGGCCGGGCGCCGGGCCCCGCCACCGTCCGCACGGTGCCCGGCGCCCGCGCCCCGTCCACGCACAGCACCACGTTCACGCCCGCGCCCCAGTCCCGTCCGGCCGCCTCGGCGGGCGTCACCCGCTCCAGCCGCTCCCCTCCGGAGCCGAGCTCCGACGCGACGACCAGTACCCGGTCGTACCCCCTCAGCGCCGCGCCCAGCTCCGCCGGGCCGGCCCCGGGACCGGTCAGCACGGCGGCCTTCGGGTGCGCCCGGCACACGTTCACCGCCGTGCGCACGTCCCGGCCGTGCGCGCTGACCACGACCGCGTCGTCCCACGGCAGCCCCAGCCGCGCGAACGCGGCCGACACCGACGACACCCCCGGCCGCACGTCGAGCAGCCCCGGCCCGAACCGCTCCGCCAGCACCCGCACGATCCCGAAGAACCCCGGATCCCCGGAGGCCAGCACGACGACCCGCCGCCCCGCGTCCACATAGCGCCCGACGGTCTCCAGCGCCGGCGCCAGCGGACCGAGCACCACGCGCTCCGCCGCCTCGGGCAGCCGTACGGCGTCCAGGTGCCGCCGACCCCCGACGACCAGCTCCGCCCCGGCGACCACGTCCGCCGCGACCGGCGCGCCCGTCCCCGCACCCACAACCGTGATCACGTGCCCGCACCCCGCACGCGCAGGGCCCTGCGGGCCTCCGGGTCGGCTTTGCGATGCCCGTGGAAGTGCCCCGGGTGGTACAGGTGCGAGCGGGTCCCGTGCGCGTCGAGGGCCGGGCCGACCAGGAACAGGGTGTGCTTCCACAGCCTGTGCCGCTTGACCGTCTCCTCCAGCGTGCCGATCGTGCACCGCGCCACCAGTTCCTCCGGCCAGGTCGCCTGGTGGGCGACGACGACCGGCGTGGACGTCGGGTAGCCGCCCTCCAGCAGCTCCCGCACCAGCTGCCCGCTGCGCGCCGCCGACAGGAAGACCGCCATGGTGGTGCCGTGCCGGGCGAACTCGCGGACCTCCTCGCCGGGAGGCATCGGAGTCTTGCCGCCGCCCAGCCGGGTGAGCACCACCGACTGCGCGACCTCCGGGACGGTCAGCTCCCGCCGGGCCAGCGCGGCCACCGCGGAGAACGCCGACACCCCCGGGACCACCTCGGTCTCGATCCCGATCTCGGCGCACCGGTCGAGCTGCTCCTGCGTACCGCCCCACAGCGCGGGGTCGCCGGAGTGCACGCGGGCCACGCGCAGCCCCTCGGCGTGCGCGCGCCGGTACACGGCGACCACGTCCTCCAGCGGCAGCGCCGCCGAGTCGAGGATCTCCGCGTCCTCCCGCGCGTGCTGCAGGACCTCCTCCTGCACCAGGCTCGCCGCCCAGATCACCACGTCGGCCTCGGCGATGGCCCGCGCGGCGCGGAACGTCAGCAGATCGGCGGCGCCGGGACCGGCGCCGACGAAGGTCACCTTGCCGGCGGGTGCGTCAGCCATGGGAACGGATCCTCTCCGGGGAGTTCTGCGAGCGGTGCGGGAAGGCCGGGCGAACGCCCGGGTTGTTGTCGCGGGCGTTGATCGGATAGCAAGGGCCTATGGCGGTCCTCGTCGCGCTCGGCGCGTTCCTGATGACGCTGGCCGGCGGCTGGACGGCACAGCGCGTGACCGACCGTCGCCACCTGGTGCTGGGACTGGCCGGCGGTCTGATGCTCGGTGTGGTCGGCATGGACCTGCTGCCGGAGGCGCTGGCGGCGGCCGGCACGCGGGTGCACGGGGTACCGGCCGCGCTGCTCCTCTTCGTGGGCGGGTTCCTGCTGGCCCACATGGTGGAGCGGCTGCTGGCCGCGCGCCGCGCCGCGCACGGGGCGGGCGAGGGCGACGACCGGGCGCCCGAGGTGGGTCTGACCGCGGCCGCCGCGATGGTCGGGCACAGCGCCATGGACGGCGTGGCGATCGGCGCGTCCTTCCAGGTGGGCAGCGGCATGGGCACGGCCGTGGCGCTCGCCGTCGTCGCGCACGACTTCGCGGACGGGTTCAACACCTTCACCCTGACCCGGCTGTACGGCAACGCGCGCCGCAAGGCCGTCGCGATGCTCGTCGCGGACGCCGTCGCCCCGGTCGCCGGAGCGGCCGCCTCCTCGTTCCTGACCATCCCCGAGCCGCTGCTCGGCGGCTATCTCGGCCTGTTCGGCGGTGTCCTGCTCTACCTCGCCGCGGCGGAGATCCTCCCCGAGGCACACCACGAGCACCCCGCCCGCTCCACCCTGCTGTGCACGGTCGCCGGGGTCGCGTTCATCTGGCTGGTGGTGGGCTTCACGGCCTGACCCGGGCGCCGGCCCGGAGGCGGCTGCGGAAGCCGGCGCACACGCCGGCCGGGGCGGCCCCTCCGCAGCCGGGGCGGCGGCCGCAGCCGCAGCGGACCCGCGCGCCGGCCCCGGCGCGCCCCCGAACCGCGTCACAGCCTGCCGCCCCGTCCGCCGTCCCGCCGAGGCGGCGCGATCAGCGTGGACAGATAGGGAAGGGCGCCGCCGTCCAGCGCCGCGGCCGGCCGGATCGACTCCTGCTCCAGGCCCAGCGCCGACCCCCACACGGCGCCCTGAAGCCGCCCGGCGGCGCGCAGCGCCCGCGCCACCTCGGCGGCCTGCCGCCCGAACTTGTACGCCACCACCGTCCCCGGACCGTCCAGCGCCCGGGCGAGCACCGCCTCACCGGCCGTCACCGGCACCAGCGTCAGCGGCTCGGTGCCCTCGGCCAGCACGGCACCCGACCGGGCGGCCAGGTCCTGCATGGCGGTGATCCCCGGCACCGTCTCCACCACCACGTCCGGCACCAGTCCGGTCACGGTCTGCGCCAGATACGTGAAGGTCGAGTACACGTTCGGGTCGCCGATGGTGGCGAAGGCGACGCGGCCGCGGTCCCGCAGCAGCCCGGCCACCCGCTCGCCCGCCGCGTCCCAGGCGGCCTCCCGGCGCGCCCGGTCGGCCCGCTCGTTCAGCGCGAACACCACCCGCACCACCCGCTCCCGGGCCACGTAGTGCAGCACCGTGGCCTCGGCCCGCCCGGGCTCCCCGCCGTCCCTCCCGTCGGGCGCGGCCATCACCGGGACGACGACCACCTCGGCGGCACGCAGCGCGTTCACCCCCTTGACGGTCACCAGCTCCGGATCCCCGGGCCCCACGCCGACCCCGACCAGCCTGCTGCTCATGACGTCCGGCACCTCTCCACGAACCGACGGGCCACCCCGGGCGCTGACGCCCAGTGCGTGTGCAGATAGCTCGCGTGCACCCCGCGCTGTACGAAACCCTCCAGCCCGTGAGGCGCGCGCACGCCCCAGGCGGCGTCCGCCCCCGCCCCGGGCTCCACCGCGGTCCGGTGGAACTCGTGCCCCCGCAGTCGCGTCCCGGCCCGCGCGAGCACGCTGTCGCTCACCGCCACCGCGTCCCGGTAGCCGAGCGTCAGCCGCTCACCCATCCGCGCGCCCGCGTCCAGCACCCCGCACATCGGGCGGCCGTCCAGCTCCCGGCACAGGTAGAGCAGGCCGGCGCACTCGGCGGCGACCGGAGCCCCGCCGCGCGCCAGGTCCGCGACCGCCCGGCGCAGCGGCTCGTTCGCGGACAGCTCGGCGGCGTACACCTCCGGGAACCCCCCGCCGAGGACCAGCCCGCGGGTGCCGTCCGGCAGGCGCTGCTCCCGCAGCGGATCGAACACGACGACGTCGGCGCCGGCCGCGGTCAGCAACTCGGCGTGCTCGGCGTAGGAGAACGTGAACGCCTCCCCGCCGGCGACGGCGACGACCGGCCGGTCCGCGGCGGTGCGCGACGGCGGTCCCACCGCCTCCCCCGGGTCCCAGGCAGCGCCCGCCGGGGAGCCCGCGGTCCGGGCCAGCGCCTCCAGCGCCCGCAGGTCGCACCCCTCGGCGATCCGCGCGCCCATCGCGGCGACCGCCTCCACGGCCGCCGCGCGCCGCTCCGCGGCCGGCACCAGGCCCAGGTGGCGCGAGGGGGTGTCCAGCCGGGCGGACCGCCGCAGCACCCCCAGCACCGGGACCCCCGTCGACTCCAGCGCCTCGCGCAGCAGCTCCTCGTGCCGGTCGGAGCCCACCTTGTTGAGGATCAGGCCCCCGATCCGCACCTCGGGGTCCCACGACACGAACCCGTGCACCAGCGCGGCGACCGACCGCGACTGCGAGGACGCGTCGACGACCAGCACCACCGGCGCCCGCAGCGTTTTCGCCACCTGCGCGGTCGACGCCAGCTCGCCCTGGCCGGCGGCGCCGTCGTAGAGGCCCATCACGCCCTCCACCAAGGCGATGTCCGCGCCGCGGGCCCCGTGCCGGAACAGCGGCCAGAGCAGCTCCGGCCCGCACAGGTAGGCGTCGAGGTTGCGCCCGGCCCGCCCGGCGGCGAGCGCGTGGTAGCCGGGGTCGATGTAGTCCGGCCCCACCTTGTGCGGGGACACCGCGAGCCCCCGCGCGGCGAACGCCGCCATCAGGCCCGTCGCGACCGTCGTCTTGCCGCTGCCGGAGGAGGGCGCGGCGACGACCAGCCGGGGCACCGGCCGGGTCACCACTCGATGCCTCTCTGGCCCTTCTGGCCGGCGTCCATCGGGTGCTTCACCTTGGACATCTCGGTGACCAGGTCGGCGAAGCCGAGCAGTTCCCCCGGGGCGTTCCGCCCGGTGATCACCACGTGCTGGGTGCCCGGCCGGTCCCGCAGCACCTCGACCACCTCGGAGGTGTCGACCCAGCCCCAGTGCATCGGGTACGCGAACTCGTCCAGCACGTACAGCCGGTACGTCTCGGCGGCCAGGTCCCGCTTCACCTGCGCCCAGCCCTCGCGGGCCTTCTCCTCGTTGCTGAGGTTGTCGCCCTGCAGGCCGCGCTGCACCCAGGACCAGCCCTCGCCCATCTTGTGCCAGTCGACGGTGCCGCCCTCGCCGGAGGCCCCGAGCACGCGCAGCGCCCGCTCCTCGCCGACCCGCCACTTCGCCGACTTGACGAACTGGAACACCCCGATCGGCCACCCCTGGTTCCAGGCGCGCAGCGCCAGCCCGAAGGCGGCGGTCGACTTGCCCTTGCCCGCCCCGGTGTGCACGACGACCAGCGGGCGGTTCCGCCGCTGGCGGGTCGTCAGTCCGTCGTCCGGTACGACACTCGGCTGCCCCTGCGGCACTACGCGGCCCTCCTCGGCGCTCCGTGCGCCCCCTGCACGTCCCTGACCAGTCCGGTGATCGCGTCGGCCCGCAGCGCGTCGAGCGCGACGGCCGTGCCGCCCAGTTCCCCGGCCAGCCGCCCGGCGAGCCCGAGCCGCACCGGCCCCGACTCGCAGTCCACCACCACCGAGGCGGCGCCCCCGGCGGCGAGCAGCCGCGCGGCCCGCCCGGACTGCGCGACCGGCTCCGGGCCGCCGGTGGCCCGGCCGTCGGTCACCACCACCAGCAGCGCCCGCCGCGCCGGATCCCGCAGCCGCTCCACCCGGAGCACCTCGTGCGCCTTCAGCAGCCCGGCGGCCAGCGGGGTACGGCCACCGGTGGGAAGCGACTCCAGCCGCACCGCCGCCACGTCCACGGAGGACGTCGGCGGCAGCGCCACCTCGGCGCCGGCGCCGCGGAAGGTCACCAGCCCCACCTTGTCCCGCCGCTGGTAGGCGTCGAGCAGCAGCGACAGCACGGCCCCCTTCACGGCGCCCATCCGCTGCCGGGCCGCCATCGACCCGGAGGCGTCCACCACGAACAGCACCAGGTTCCCCTCGCGGCCCTCGCGCACGGACTGCCGCAGGTCGTCCCGGCGCACCAGCAGACCCGGCCCGGACCGTCCGCGCGCCCGCTGGTGCGGGGCCGCCGCCTGCACGGTCGCCGCCAGGTGCAGCCTGGTCAGCGTCCCCCGCGGCCGGCGGGACCCGATGGTCCGGCCGTGCTCGGTGCGCGCCCGCGAACGCCGGCCGGCGGCGCCCTCGCCGACGCCGGGCACGCTCAGCACCTTCGTGCGGAAGGGCTCCGCGGCCCGCACCGGAGCCTGCTCCCCGGCGCCGCCGGTCCGCGGCTGCACGCCCGTGTCCGCCTCCGCGGCGGTCCCACCGTCCCGCGGACCCGCGTCCGGCGACGACTGCCCGTCGTCGGCGTCCCCGCCCCCGTCGGGCTTCCCGCCACCGCCGCCGTCCCCGCCACCGGGGTCGTCGGGGTCCTCGGGGCCGGGTTCGTCGTCAGGGTCGGGTTCGTCGTCGGGGGAGCCCCCGAACTGCTCCAGCGTCTCGTCGAGCCTGTCCTCGTCGAGCCCCGGCGCGTCGAAGGGGTTCCGCCTGCGGCGGTGGGGGAGCGCCAGCAGCGCGGCCTGCCGCACGTCCTCGGCGAGCACCTCGGCCCGCCCCGCCCAGGCGGCGAGCGCGGTCGCGGTCCGCGCCATCACGATGTCGGCGCGCATGCCGTCCACCTCGAACGCCGCGCACGTCGCCGCGATCTGCCGCAGCGCGCCGTCACCCAGCCGCACCCGCGGGAGCAGCGCCCGCGCCGCGACGATCCGCCCGCGCACGGCGGCCTCCTCCTCGGCCCAGCGCGCGGCGAAGCCCGCCGGGTCGTCGTCGTGGGCGAGGCGGCGCCGGACGACCTCCACCCGCTGCTCGGGTTCGCGCGAGGCGGCCACCTCGACGGTCAGCCCGAAGCGGTCCAGCAACTGCGGCCGCAGCTCGCCCTCCTCGGGGTTCATGGTTCCGACGAGCAGGAAGCGGGCGGCGTGCCGGACGGACACCCCCTCGCGCTCGACGTACGAGGCACCCATGGCGGCGGCGTCCAGCAGCAGGTCCACGAGGTGGTCGTGGAGGAGGTTGACCTCGTCGACGTAGAGGACGCCGCGGTGCGCGTCGGCCAGCAGGCCCGGCTCGAAGGCCTTCACGCCCTCCGCCAGCGCCCGTTCGATGTCCAGCGACCCGACGAGCCGGTCCTCGGAGGCGCCCACGGGCAGTTCGACCGTGCGCGCGGGCCGGCACTCACCCGGACCGGCCCCGTGCGGACCGTCCGGGCACGCCGCGTCGGGTGCGGCGGGGTCGCAGGAGAAGCGGCAGCCGGGAACCACCTCGATCTCCGGCATGAGCGCGGCCAGCGCCCTGACGGCGGTCGACTTCGCGGTGCCCTTCTCGCCGCGCACGAGAACGCCGCCCACCGACGGGCTCACCGCGTTCAGCAGCAGAGCCAGCCGCAGGTCGTCCTGCCCGACGACGGCGGTGAAGGGATAGGGCGTGGTCACGCGGTCATCACTCCTTCGGAGAGTTCACGGCAGAGCGGCTCGCGGGACGGAGCGGCTCGCACCGCGGCGGCCGCGAGCCGGATCGGGGCGGGGCGGGACGCCGCGGGGCGGGCCGGTCCGGGTGCCGGGGGCGCCGACCGGGGCGGTCCGGGCGCCGGGGCCGCCGGAGCGGGCCGGGGAGTGCTCACTCCGCCCCCTCCAGGTCTCCCTCGAGTTCGAGATACGTCGTCCGGAGCCGTTCCAGGGTCTCCCGGTCCGGCTCCGCCCAGAGCCCGCGGTCCGCGGCCTCCAGCAGCCGCTCGGTGACACCCCGCAGCGCCCACGGGTTGGACCGCTTCATGAAGTCCCGGTTCTCCGGGTCGAAGACGTACTCCGCGCTGAGCTTCTCGTACATCCAGTCGTCGACCACGCCCGCCGTCGCGTCGTAGCCGAACAGGTAGTCCACGGTCGCCGCCATCTCGAAGGCGCCCTTGTAGCCGTGCCGGCGCATCGCCGCCATCCAGCGCGGATTGACCACGCGGGCCCGGAAGACGCGGTGCGTCTCCTCGCCCAGCGTGCGGGTCCGCACCTGGTCGGGCACGGCCGAGTCGCCCACGTAGGCCTCCGGGTTCGCACCCGTGAGGTGGCGCACCATGGCGACCATGCCGCCGTGGTACTGGAAGTAGTCGTCGGCGTCGGCGATGTCGTGCTCCCGGGTGTCGACGTTCTTCGCGGCGACCGCGATCCGCCGGAACGCGGTCTCCATGTCCCCGCGGGCCGCCCGCCCGTCGAGCCCGCGACCGTAGGCGTAGCCGCCCCACACCGCGTACACCTCGGCCAGGTCGGCGTCGGAGCGCCAGTTGCGGGCGTCGATCAGCGGCAGCAGGCCGGCGCCGTAAGCGCCCGGCTTGGAGCCGAACACGCGGGCGGTGGCGCGCCGACGGTCGCCGTGCCCGGCGGTGTCCTCCTCCACGTGCGCCCGTACGAAGTTGGACGCGGCCGGCTCGTCCCGGTCGGCCACCGCCCGCACCGCGTCGTCGACCAGCGCCACCACATGGGGGAAGGCGTCCCGGAAGAAGCCCGAGATGCGGACCGTGACGTCGATGCGGGGCCGGCCCAGCTCCTCCAGCGGCACCACCTCGAAGCCCGTCACCCGGCGCGAGGCCTCGTCCCACACCGGGCGGCAGCCCAGCAGGGCGAGGATCTCCGCGATGTCGTCCCCCTGGGTGCGCATCGCGGAGGTGCCCCACACCGTCAGCCCGACCGACCTCGGGTACTCGCCGGTGTCCCGCAGGTACCGCTGCACCAGCGAGTCCGCGAGCGACTGCCCGACCTCCCAGCTCAGCCGGGACGGGATGGCCTTGGGGTCGACGGAGTAGAAGTTCCGGCCGGTCGGCAGCACGTTGACCAGCCCGCGGGTCGGCGAACCCGACGGGCCGGCCGGCACGTAGCCGCCGTCCAGCGCCCGCAGGATGTTCCCGATCTCGTCCCCGGTCCGCGCCAGCCGCGGCACCACCTCCTCGCAGGCGAACTCCAGCACCGCCACCGCGTCGGGGAGTTCGGCGCCGAGCACGTCCCGCAGGACGGCCGGCACGGCCGCCCGGTCCCACGCCCGGGCCTCCAGGCCCTCCGCGATCCGCCGGCAGAGCTGCTCCAGCAGGTCGACCGCGTCGGCACCGGTGCGTCCCGGACCGTCGGCCAGTCCGGTCAGCTCCGGCGGCACCTTCACCGCCGCGCCGGGCTCGGCCAGCAACTCCTTCTCGTCCAGCCCGAAGTGCGCCGCCAGCACCGCCCGCAGCCCGGGCAGCGCGTTCGCCCGACCGCCCCACACCTGGGAGGCGCGCAGCACGGCCAGCACCAGGTTGACCCGCGGCCCGCCGACCGGTCCGTCGCCCAGGACGTGCAGGCCGTCGCGGATCTGCACGTCCTTGATCTCGCACAGGTAGCCGTCGACGTGCATCACGAACTCGTCGAACTCGTCCTCGTCCGGCTGCTCGTCCACCCGCAGGTCGTGGTGCAGCTCGGCGGCCTTCACCAGCGTCCAGATCTGCGCCCGCACCGCCGGGGCCTTCGCCGGGTCCAGGTCGGACACCAGCGCGTACTCGTCGAGCAACTGCTCCAGCTTGGCCAGGTCGCCGTAGGTGTCGGCGCGGGCCATCGGCGGCACCAGGTGGTCGACCACCGTGGCGTGCCCGCGCCGCTTTGCCTGGGTGCCCTCACCGGGGTCGTTGACGATGAACGGGTACACCAGGGGCAGGTCTCCGAGGACGGCGTCCGGCGCGCAGCCGCGGGACAGGCCGAGCCCCTTGCCCGGCAGCCACTCCATCGTGCCGTGCTTGCCCATGTGCACGACGGCGTCCGCGCCGAAGGAGTTCTCCAGCCACCGGTAGGCCGCCAGGTAGTGGTGCGAGGGAGGCATGTCCGGGTCGTGGTAGATCGCGATCGGGTTCTCGCCGAACCCGCGCGGCGGCTGGATCATCACCACGACGTTGCCGAAGCGGAGCGCGGCCAGGACGATGTCGCCGCCGTCGACGTACAGGCTGCCGGGCGGTTCGCCCCACGCCTCGCGCATGGCGTCCCGCAGCGCGGGGTCGAGCCGCTCGAACCAGGCCCGGTAGTCGTCGAGCGGCACCCGCGCCGGCGCCGCGGCGAGCTGCTCCTCCGTCAGCCACTCCACGTCGTGGCCACCGGCCTCGATGAGGCGGTGGATGAGCTCGTCGCCCTCCCGCGGGTGGCCCTCGACGGTGTATCCGGCCTCCCGCAGCGCCTCCAGGACGCGTACCGCCGAGGCGGGGGTGTCCAGGCCGACCGCGTTGCCGACCCGGGAGTGCTTGGTCGGGTAGGCGGTGAACACCAGCGCGAGCCTCTTGTCCGCGTTGCGCCGGTGCCCCAGCCGCGCGTGCCGCACCGCGATCCCGGCCACCCGTGCGGCCCGCTCCGGGTCGGCGACGTACACCGGAACCTCGTCCGGCCCGCGCTCCTTGAAGGAGAACGGCACGGTGACGAGCCGCCCGTCGAACTCCGGGATGGCGACCTGCATCGCCGCGTCCATGGGGGACAGCGCGGCGTCGGACTCCTCCCAGGCGGCCCGGGAGGAGGTCAGGCACAGGCCCTGCAGCACGGGGACGTCCAGCTCGGCGAGCGCCCCCACGTCCCAGGCCTCCTCGTCCGCCGTGCCGCTCCCGGCGGAGGCGCCCGACGGCACCGGTTCCTTCCCGCCGGCCGAGGCCGACGCGGCGTGTGTCCCGCCCGCCGCGAGGACGGTGGCGACCAGGGCGTCGGCCCGCCCCAGCAGTTCGTAGAGCCCGCTGTCCGCGCCGCGCAGCGAACCGCAGTACACCGGCAGGGCGTTGGCGCCACGGGCCTCGATCGCCTCGCACAGGGTGTCCACGAAGCCGGTGTTGCCGCTCAGTTGGTGGGCGCGGTAGAAGAGCACGCCGACCGTCGGCCGGTCCGCCGCGTACGCCCGGTCGCCGTGGACGCCGTACTCCGGCATCCGCCGCGGTGCGGCGAAACCCTCGCCGGTCAGCAGCACGGTGTCGGACAGGAAGCGGGTGAGCTCCAGCAGGTTCGCCGGGCCGCCCTCGACGAGGTACGCCAGCGCCTCGGCCACCACACCGGCCGGCACCGAGGACTCGGCCATCAGCTCCGCGTCCGGCACCGCCTCCCCGCCCAGCAGCACGGTCGGCACGCCGGACGCCCGCAGCGCCGCCAGCCCGTCCTCCCAGGCGCGCTTGCCCCCGAGCAGCCGGACCACGGCCACGTCGGCGCCGTCTACCAGCGCCGGAAGCTCCTCGGCGACGTCGACCCGGGCCGGGTTGCCGATCCGGTAGGCGGCGCCGGAGGCACGGGCCGCCAGCAGATCGGTGTCGGCGGTCGACAACAACAACACTGTGCTCATGCGGGCGCTCCCGGTGGGATGAAGGGCAGTCCTTGCGGCGCGCCGGACTCGATGAGCCGCCACAGCGCGTCCGTGTCCGCGTGCTGTTCGACGAGGTCGCCGAGCCGGTCGAGCTGCTGCTCGCGCAGCGCGGCGAAACAGGTGTCCGGCGCGGGTGCGAACCGGCGGCCCGCGGCGTGCGCCACCTCGCGCAGGAAGGCGCGCCGGAAGCCGTCGGACTCCAGCGAGCCGTGCCAGTGAGTTCCCCAGGTGCGGCCGACCCGGCAGCCGTCCAGGAAGGGTTCGCCGCCGAGGACGTCGGCGACGCCGTGGTGGATCTCGTACCCCTCGACCCGCTCGCCGAGGGCTTCGCCGACCGGCCGGGCCAGGGTCTTCTCCCGGGCGAACCGGACCCTGACCGGCAGGACGCCGAGTCCGTCCACGTGTCCCCGGCCGCTCTCGACCTCGTCCTCGATGTGCGTGCCCAGGATCTGGAAGCCGCCGCAGACGCCGAGCACCGGCCGGCCCTCCGCGGCCCGCCGGACCAGCGCCCGCGCCAGTCCCCGTTCGCGCAGCCACTCCAGCGCCCGGACGGTGCCGCGGGTGCCGGGCACCACGACCAGGTCCGCGTCGGCCAGTTCCTCCGGCCGGTCCACGAACCGCACCACGACGCCGGGTTCGGCGGCGAGGGCGTCGACGTCGGTGAAGTTGGACATCAGCGGGATCGCGCAGACGGCGACCCGCAGCACGTCCTCCCCCACCGGGGCGCTCACCGCGGACTCGCGCACCGCTCCGCGCAGCGAGACCCGCAGCCCGTCCTCCTCGTCGATGCCCAGCCCGTTGCGGAACGGCAGGACGCCGTACGTGCGGCGCCCGGTGAGGCCGTGCAGCATGCCGAGCCCCGGCTCCAGCAGCGAGACGTCCCCGCGGAACTTGTTGACGAGGAACCCGGCGACGAGTTCCTGGTCCTCCGGCGCGAGCAGCGCGACGGTGCCGAAGAAGGACGCGAAGACGCCGCCGCGGTCGATGTCGCCGACGACGAGCACGGGGAGCCGGGCGCCGCGGGCGACACCCATGTTGACGATGTCGGTACGGCGCAGGTTGATCTCGGCGGGCGAGCCGGCACCCTCGCAGATCACCGCGTCGTGGCCGTCGCGGAGTTCGGCGAGGCAGTCCAGCACGGTGCCCAGCAGCCGCTGCTGCCGTCCGCCGTGGTAGCCGCGGGCGCTCAGTTCACCGACCGGCTTGCCGAGCAGCACCACCTGGCTGCTCTGCTCGCCGCCCGGCTTGAGCAGCACCGGGTTCATCAGCGCGCTGGGTTCGAGCCGGCACGCCTGCGCCTGCATGGCCTGCGCCCGCCCGATCTCCGCGCCCTCGCGCGTCACGAACGAGTTCAGTGACATGTTCTGCGCCTTGAACGGCGCCACCTTGACGCCCTGGCGCACCAGCCACCGGCAGATGCCCGCGGTGACGACGCTCTTCCCGGCGTCGGAGGTGGTTCCGGCGACCAGCAGACCGCCACCGCTCATCGCGTACGCTCCTTCGCCAGCGGTCGCGCCGTCCGCGCCGTCCGCACCACCCCTGCCACCCGCGCCACTCGTGTCCCCGCCGGCGACGGCGCGGCCGACCGCGCGGCCAGCAACCGCGCGCCGGCGCACACGCCGAGCGCGAGGAATCCGACCCGCCGGGACAGCCGTACCGCCCGCTCGATGTCGCCGACCCGGACCGGGCGGCCCCCGCGGTGCAGCACCGGGCGGTGCTCCACCCGGCCGCCGTAGGACAGCGTCCCGCCCAGGCGCACCCCGAGTGCGCCGGCGAAGGAGGCCTCGACCGGCCCCGCGTTGGGGCTCGGGTGCTGCGCGGCGTCGGCCCGCCAGGCCCGCACCGCGGTACGCGGATCGGCTCCGGCCAGCGCCGCGAGGAGTGCCGTCAGCCGGGCTCCGGGCCACCCCGCGAGGTCGTCGAGGCGGGCGGACGCCCAGCCGTAGCGGAGGTGGCGCGGGGACCGGTGACCGACCATCGCGTCCAGGGTGTTGACGGCCCGGAAGCCGAGCAGGCCCGGCACTCCGGCGGCGGCACCCCACACCAGTGCGCCGACGACCGCGTCGGAGGTGTTCTCGGCGACGGACTCGACCACGGCGCGGGCGATGCCGTCGGCGTCCAGGGCCTGCGGGTCCCGGCCGCACAGGTGGGGCAGCCGGGCCCGGGCCGCTTCGACGTCCCCGGCGCCCAGCGCCCGGCCCACCGCCCTGGCCTCCCGGGCGAGGGTGGTGCCGCCGACCACCGACCAGGTGGCGGCGGCGGTCAGGGCCAGGGAGGCGGCGGGGGAGCGGCGCACGGCGCGCGCCGCGCAGGCGCCCAGGGCGGCGGCGCCGCCCGCGCAGACGGCGGTGTGCAGGGCGCCCCGGGCGCGGTCGTCGCGCCACAGGGCGCGTTCCACGGCGGCCGCGGCCCGCCCGAACACGGCGACCGGGTGCCCGCGGCGCGGATCGCCGAGGAGCAGGTCGCCGAGGAGGCCGGCGGTGGCGCCGTACGCGAAGACGCGTTCGGCACGCATCGGGTCAGCCGGCCAGAGAGCCGGGGAGAGCTTCGCAGGTGGGACTGATCCTCGATCGGCAGCCGCGCATGGCGATATACGTCCTCACTCAGGGTGTCCGCGCCCTGGCTCGACTCGACCGGCGGGGAGAGTTCCTGGCTCCCGGGGTCTGTCACCCCGGTCACAGTGGCGGGACCGCGCCGGATTCGCACCGGCTTCCTCTCATGCCGCCGTACTTGGCGTGTACTTGGCTCCCGAAGTCCACCACGCGCCTTCCACGGCCGTCAACTTGCTCTTGACCTGGGATGGAGGACTGTGCGAAGGCCCACACACCGGGGCGGGTGCGCGGGCGCGCGAAGGGGGCGGTACGCGAGGTGCGTACCGCCCCCTTGGCGGAGTCGGACGGCGCGTCAGGCGCCGGCGATCAGGTAGATGCCGTAGGCCACCGCCGCCGCGCAGGCGGCGAAGCAGAGGTAGGCGCCGGCGGCGGGCAGGACGCCCGAACCGCCCTGGGCGGCGGCGGACTCGCGCTTGGCGAGGCCGGCGATGCCGAGGGTGAACAGGGCGACGAGGCCCACGGTGAGCGCGAGGCTGGCGCCGAAGACGGAGCCGAGTGCTGCCCAGTCGATGCTCATGGTGACGTTTCCTTCGGGGGGACCTGGATGCTCTGGCTCAGAACGCGGCCGACGGCTTCGGGGCCGCCTCGGCCGTGACCGCCTCTGCGGTGGCGGTAGCGGCGGCACCGGTGGGCGGCGGCGTGACGGCGGTGATGGCGGTGGTCACCACGCCGGCCGGCTCGTCGACGTCGTTGACGTTGTCGGCGTTGACGACCTGGCGGCGGGAGACCAGCCAGATGGCGGTGCTCGCGGCGACCAGCAGGACGGCGATGGCCGCGGTGCCCGCGTCGCCGATCTCGGTCACCTTCTCGGCGCCGGCGCCGACGAGCGCGGCGGCCGGCAGGGTGAGCACCCAGGCGACGAGCATCCGGGTGGCGGTGGACCAGCGGACCACACCGCCCTTGCGGCCCAGGCCGGCGCCCATCACGGAGCCGGTGACGGCGTGCGTGGTGGAGAGCGAGAAGCCGAGGTGCGAGGAGGCCAGCAGCACGGTGGCGGCGCTGGTCTGGGCGACGAAGCCCTGCTGGGGCTGGAGTTCGGTGAGCCCCTTGCCCATGGTGCGGATGATGCGCCAGCCGCCGATGTAGGTGCCCAGTGCCATGGCCAGGCCCGCGGAGAGGATGACCCAGGTGGGCGGGTTGGAGCCGGGGGCCAGGACGCCGCCGGTGACGAGGGCGAGGGTGACGATGCCCATCGTCTTCTGGGCGTCGCCGGTGCCGTGGGCGAGCGAGACCAGGCCGGCGGAGGCGATCTGGCCGGTCCGGTAGCCCTTCCGGGCGGCCCGGGTGTCGGCGCCGGAGCGTCCGGCCACGTAGGTGAACCGGGCGGCGATCAGTGCGGCGACCCCCGCGACGAGGGGGGCGGCGACCGCCGGGATGACCACCTTGGTGACCAGGACACCGGTGTGGACGGCGCCGGTGCCCGCGGTGGCGATCGTGGCGCCGATCAGACCGCCCATCAGGGCGTGCGAGGAACTGGAGGGCAGGCCGACGAGCCAGGTGAGCAGGTTCCAGAGGATCGCGCCGACCAGGGCGGCGAAGATGACCTCGGGACGGATGCCGCTTTCGTCGACAAGACCCTTGGAGATCGTGTTGGCGACCTCCACGGACAGGAAGGCGCCCACCAGGTTGAGCGTGGCGGACATGGCCACCGCGACCTTGGGCCTCATGGCGCCCGTGGAAATGGTCGTGGCCATCGCGTTCGCGGTGTCGTGGAAACCGTTCGTGAAATCGAACGCGAGAGCGGTTACCACCACTACCGCGAGGATCAGCGAGAAGCTTTCCATTTACCCAGGCATTCGTTCGAGGTCATTGGCTGGTTGACCGTAGGCAACCTGGGTGAACGGAAGGTGAACTGGGATGGGATGGGGGGTGTCGCAGAAAGGGTTCGCCGCCCCGTTCCGGCGGGACGGCCCGGACGCCGCAAGGCCTGTGCCCCCGCACGGCCCGCACGTCCGGCCCGCAGGGGCCGAAGGGGAGATCCTCGTCACTCCCCGGAGCCCGGTCGCCCGCACCGTCCCGCCGCCCCGCCGGCGGCCCCCGCCGACCGGCTCTTCGACGCGCCGCGGGGCACCGCGACGCACCGCGCCGCGCCGCGACGCGCCGCGCCGCGCCGCGACGCACCGCGCCGCGCCGCGCCGCGCCGCGACGCGCCGCGGGGCACCGGCGCCGGGCGGGATTCGGGGCCCGCGCCGGGGCCGGTCGCGGCGGGGACGCCGGGGCAGGGGGACTGCCTGCCAGGATGGGCGGCATGACCGAACAGCGGGACGAGCAGGACCCCCAGGACGCCCGGGACGCCCGGACCCCCCGGGACGCCCGGACCCCCCGGGACGCCCGGGGTGATCAGGACCTCCGGGACGCCCCGGCCGGCGCATTCGGAGCGGAGGGGCGCGTGCAGGCGGCGCACGCCCGGGGTGCGAGCGGTCCCGGCGCCCGGCGGGCGGCCCCGGACGAGGGGGCAGCCGCGGGGGAGGCCGCTGCCTGGCGGGCGCTGGTGGCGACCGCCCGCCGCTCGGTGTCCGACGGGCTGGTGGTCGGCACCTCCGGCAACGTCTCGGTACGCGTCGGCGAACTGGTGCTGGTCACCCCGTCGGGCGTGCCCTACGACCGGCTCACGCCGGACGACGTCACCGGCGTGGACCTCGACGGGCGGCAGGTCCGCGGCACCCTGGTCCCCACCAGCGAGCTGCCCCTGCACCTCGCCGTGTACCGCCGGACCGACGCGCGCGCCGTCGTGCACACCCACGCCGTGCACGCGACGGCCGTGTCCACCCTCCTGCCGGAGCTGCCGCCCGTGCACTACATGGCCGCCGCCCTCGGCGGTCCGGTCCGGGTCGCCCCCTACGCGACGTACGGCACGGAGGAGTTGGCGCAGAACACGCTCCGCGCTCTCGACGGCCGCACCGGCTGCCTGCTGCAGAACCACGGCACCCTCACCCACGGAGCCGGACTGGACCAGGCCTACGACCGCACCGCCCAGCTCGAGTGGATGTGCCGGCTCTGGCTCACCGCCTCCTCGGTACCCGGACATGAGCCCAGCCTGCTGACGGAGCGGCAGCTGGCGGACGCGGCGCAGCGGCTGCGGGGCTACGGGCAGCGCGGCTGAGCGGCTGAGCGGCTGAGCGGCGTCACCCGGGTCCCGCCCTCCACTGGCCGCCGCGCCGGGCCGCCGGGACACTGGATCCGTGCGCACTGTCAGAGCGACGGCCGCTGCCGTCACCGCCGTGATGGGCGCCGGGGCCGCAGCAGTGGCCGCCGGCCGGTTCGCCAGTAACGCCGCACTCAAGGCGACGCCGGGCGCAGGGCTGCCCACCGAACCCCGGCTCACCGTGCACGCCGTCACCGAGGACCGGATCACCCTCACCAGGGACCTGGCGACCCTGCGGCCCGGCACGTACGGCCTCGTCGGCGACGCCGGCCACGCGGTCGTCGGCCGGGTGCTGACCGGCGCCCCGCATCCCCCGGACACGGTCGTCCGCCGCCTGGAGCGCGTCACGCACGGTCCCCCGGACGCCGGCGACACGGTCCGACTCACCCCGAACCTGCACGTCGGCGATCCGGGAACGGCGCTCGGACTGGACTTCACCGACGTCGACGTCCTGGGCGAACTCGGACCGCTGCCCGCCTGGTTCGTGCCCGGCGCCCGCGACACCTGGATCATCGCCGTGCACGGTCTCGGCTCCACACGGGAACTCGCCCTGAACCTCACCGGCTTCCTGCACCGCCACCGCTTCCCGGTGCTCGCCCTGGCCTACCGGGGCGACCCCGGCGCGCCCCGGCCCCGGGACGGACTGAACCACCTGGGCGAGACCGAATGGCGGGACGTGGACGCCGCGATCCGCCACGCCGTCCGCTTCGGCGCCCGGCGGGTGGTGCTGCACGGTTGGTCGACCGGCGCCACCATGGCGCTGCGCACCGCCGCGTACTCGGGTCTCCAGGACCGCGTCTCGGGGCTCGTCCTTGACTCCCCGGTGCTCGACTGGGAGGCGACGCTGCGCGCGCTGGCCGCCGCCCGGCACACCCCCCGGGCACTCCTTCCACTCGCGGTCCGCGCGGCGCAGGGCCGCACCGGACTGCACGGCGACCACGCCGGCGGGAGCGTCGAACCCGCGCCGCCGACGGTGCCGACGCTGATCTTCCACGGCCCCGGCGACACGGTGGCCCCCTGGGAGTCCTCCCGCCGCCTGGCCGCGCGCCGGCCGGACCTGGTCTCCCTGCACACCGTCGGCCACGCCCCGCACGGCGCCATGTGGAACGCCGACCCGGCCGCCTACGAGGAGGCCCTGCGCCGCTTCCTGACGCCGCTGATGTGACCCGCCCCACCCCGGCCGCCGTCGGCGCGGCACCGGCCCACCGCGTGCTCCGCCCGGTCCCCCGGGGCGGGGCGGCCGCGGGCGCCGGCGCACCGGCGGAGCCTCACCGGGTCGGCGGGCGGACGTTCCGCCGGAGTCCGGATCGCCGGGCGCTCCACCCCTGTTTGCCCCGGGCCGGGCGCCCGCGCCGACCGCTCCTCGGGCCCACCGCGGCATTCCGTTTGGGTTTTCGGACCGTCAGCCGGAAGACTGCACCCGTGACGTCCCGTATCCCGCGCGACTCCAGGCTTCGACTCGTCCGCCCGCGACCCCTGGCCGCCGCCCCCAGAGCCGTGAACCAGCGGCGCCCGCGCCGGCGGGCGCCCCACCCGCCCGAGGGCACCCCGGCCCCCGCGGAACTGGCCGGAATGGCACGCTCCCTGCTGGCCCCCGCCGCGCGCATCGCCCGCTGGGCCGACACCGCGCTCGCCCCCGGCCGGGACGGCGCCACCGCCGACGGCAAGGCCACCCTCTCCGACGCGACCGCCGAACGGGCGGCGCGCGAGCTCGGCCTGACCGGCGCCCGGGTCCGCGCCGACTGGGACACCGCACGCCTGGCCGGGCTCGTCGAGGTGCACGGGGACAGTGCCCGCCCCGGCTGGCGGCTGCGTGCCTGGAACCGCGACGACAGCGCCGTCCTGCGCGGCTGGGTCGCCCTCTTCGACGCCTGGTCGCTCGCCTGCCCGGAACCCCCCGACCACCCGCCGGCCGGCGTCGCCGAGGTCGTCTCCGCCATGCCCCAGGTGCTCTCCTTCCTCCAGTTGTCCGCCGGGCCCGTGCCCGTCGAGCAGCTTCTGGACCTGCTGCGCCAGCGAGTGACCGAGCTGCGCACCGAGCGGTGCGAGATCCCCTACGGCCCGCAGCCCGCACCGGCCGCCGACGAGGTCACGCCGGCCGCTCCCGGCACCCCCGCGGACCTCGCGACCGTCGCATCCGCCGACGCCTCGCCCGGAGCTCCCGCCGACGCCGCCCCCGGAGCCGTGCTGCGGCCGCTGCTGGACTGGGCCCTGCGTGCCCTCGCCTCCGTCGGCGCCCTGACCTGCGGTGACGGGCAGGCCACGCTCACCCCGCTGGGGAGTTGGGCGGTGTGGGTCAAGCTGGAGCAGATCTGCGTCGCGGCACAGAGCCCCGCGGGCAACATCGAGCAGTCGGCCGAGGACATGCTGCGCGGGTGCGCCCAGCTCCGCCCGAACGCCGCCCGCGCCGAGTACCGGGCCTGGCTCGCCGCCCGGCCGGTCGGCAGCGCCGTCGCCGGGCTGCTGGACGCCGCCCGCGGAGACGACGCACTGCTGCGCGGTCTCGCCTTCGAGGCGCTCCGCGTCGTCGGAGCCTTCGCCGAGCCGGAGGTCCGGGCCGTCGTCGACGAGCCTGCGCTGCGGCCGTACGCCCTGCTGTGGTTGGCCGAGCACGACGGCGTGGACCCGGAGGACGCCCACGAGGTGCTCACCCGGGAGGAGGCCACCTGGCTGTGGGTCGACACCGCGGCCGCGGTCGCCGACCACGGCGAGGCCTCCATGCTGGTGCGCCATCTGGAGTCGGCGCTCCAGCCGACCGTGCCGATGATGCTGGACGAGGTACGCGCCGTCGGGCATCCGCGCACCGTCCAGGTCCTGGTGGCCCTGGCCGCGGCGCACCCCGACCCCGCGCTGGCGAAGATCGTGCGCCGGGCGGCGTTCCAGGTCCACACCGGAGGCGCCTGACCCGTTCGGGGCCTCAGTCCTCCAGCCGCGGGGCGTAGGTGCCGAAGCTCCAGACGTTGCCCTCCCGGTCGCGGGCCAGGTAGTCCCGGGAGCCGTGGTCCTGGTCGGTGGGCGGCATCAGGATCTCCGCGCCCTGCTCCGCGGCGCGTCGGTGGTGGGCGTCCACGTCGTCCACGACGAGGTACACCCCGGCCGGGCCGGCGTCCCCCATCGCGGTGTCGAAGACACCGCCGCGCCCCTTGGAGCCGAGCACCACCGCGCCGTTGCCCTGCACCAGCTCGGCGTGCGCCACCACGCCGCCCTCGTCCTCGTGTACGGACCGGACGGTGAACCCGAAGGCCTCCGTGAGCTGGCGGATCGCCGCCCTCGCGTCCGTGTAGAGCAGCGTGGGGCAGACGTCCGGGCACCCGCCGCGCGCTCCCGCCATACCGATCACTCCCTGGAGACCAGACCTCACGTACCCGGCCGACCGCCTCGGGGCGTGCCGACCGCCCGGGTACCCGTCACCGCCAGTCTGGCAGCGGCCACCGGCGACGGCCCGCGGATACGGCCACCGGCGACGGCCCGCGGATACGGCCCCGCGCCGGACCGGAGCCGTCCGGTTCGAGGCCGGAAAAACGGGTTGCGGCGGCCCGTTAGACTGGCCCCCATGGCCATTCTCCTCGCGCATTAGACGGCGGGAACGTCCTCGTCCGCCTCGTCCCGCCAACCCACCCGCCCTGGAGTCTGTCCGTGATCTCCGCCTCCGGTATCGAGCTGCGCGCCGGTGCCCGCATCCTCATCGAGAACGCCTCCTTCCGCGTCGCCAAGGGCGACCGCATCGGCCTGGTCGGCCGCAACGGCGCCGGCAAGACCACCCTCACCAAGTGCCTGGCCGGCGAGGGCCAGCCGGCCGCCGGCGCCATCACCCGCTCCGGCGAGGTCGGCTACCTCCCGCAGGACCCCCGCACCGGCGACCTCGACGTGCTCGCCAGCGACCGCATCCTCTCCGCGCGCGGACTGGACGTGCTGATCCGCAAGATGCGCGAGAACGAGCAGCGCATCGCCAGCGGCAAGGGCGGCACCCGTGAGAAGGCCCTCAAGCAGTACGAGCGCCAGGAGACGGAGTTCCTCACCAAGGGCGGCTACGCCGCCGAGGCCGAGGCCGCCACCATCGCCGCCGCGCTCAACCTGCCCGACCGGGTGCTCGGCCAGCCGCTGCACACCCTCTCCGGCGGTCAGCGCCGCCGAGTCGAACTGGCCCGCATCCTGTTCTCCGACGCGGACACCCTGCTGCTGGACGAGCCGACGAACCACCTCGACGCGGACTCGATCATCTGGCTGCGGGACTACCTCAGGACCTACCGCGGCGGCTTCATCGTCATCAGCCACGACGTCGACCTGGTCGAGACGGTCGTCAACAAGGTCTTCTACCTGGACGCCAACCGGTCCTCGATCGACGTCTACAACATGGGCTGGAGGCTGTACCAGCAGCAGCGCGAGGCCGACGAGAAGCGCCGCCGGCGGGAGCGCGCCAACGCCGAGAAGAAGGCGGCCGCCCTCAACGCGCAGGCCGACAAGATGCGCGCCAAGGCCACCAAGACGGTCGCCGCGCAGAACATGGCCCGGCGCGCGGAGCGGCTGCTCTCCGGCCTCGAGGAGGTCCGCCAGTCCGACAAGGTCGCCCGGTTGCGCTTCCCCGAGCCGGCGGCCTGCGGGAAGACCCCGCTGATGGCCGAGGGCCTGTCGAAGTCCTACGGCTCCCTGGAGATCTTCACCGACGTCGACCTGGCCGTCGACAAGGGGTCCCGGGTCGTCATCCTGGGCCTCAACGGCGCCGGCAAGACCACCCTGCTGCGGCTGCTGGGGGGCGTGGAGCAGCCCGACACCGGTGCCGTCGTCCCCGGGCACGGCCTCAAGCTCGGCTACTACGCCCAGGAGCACGAGACCCTGGACCCGGAGCGCACCGTCCTGGAGAACATGCGCTCGGCCGCCCCCGACCTGGACCTGGTGGAGGTCCGCAAGGTGCTGGGCTCGTTCCTGTTCTCCGGCGACGACGTCGACAAGCCGGCCGGGGTGCTCTCCGGCGGTGAGAAGACCCGGCTGGCGCTGGCCACCCTGGTCGTCTCCTCGGCGAACGTGCTGCTCCTGGACGAGCCGACCAACAACCTCGACCCGGCCAGCCGCGAGGAGATCCTCGGCGCGCTGCGCACCTACAAGGGCGCGGTGGTGCTGGTCACCCACGACGAGGGAGCGGTCGAGGCCCTGCAGCCGGAGCGGATCATCCTGCTGCCGGACGGTGTGGAGGACCTGTGGGGCGCCGACTACGCGGACCTCGTCGCCCTCGCGTGACCGAACGGTTGATCCACTGCGTATGGATCATTCGGCCCATCGGTGATCCATCATCTGTGTGAGATCTCCTCGTACCGAGGTGTGTCGTACAACGATCTGGCGGCCGTGCCCCCGATGACCGGGGGTACGGCCGGCGCGCGTCGCTGACCTGCTACTTCGCGGAGCGCCCGGTTCCGAGGAGGGAACGACCGCGTCCGGATCGGCGGGTTCCGGATGTGGGGACGTGCTCCTGTCGTCAAAACCCTCACGCACGGACCTTGCCGAATGGGTGGCCATCGGGCCCCGGAGGGGTGATCATGAGGAGACCAGAGCGCACTTCCCATGAGGAGGCACGGGTGGCCGAGACTCTGAAGAAGGGCAGCCGGGTGACCGGCGCCGCGCGCGACAAGCTCGCGGCAGACCTGAAGAAGAAGTACGACGCCGGTGCGAGCATCCGGGCGTTGGCCGAGGAGACCGGCCGCTCGTATGGCTTTGTGCACCGCATGCTCAGCGAGTCGGGCGTCACGCTCCGAGGGCGTGGCGGGGCGACGCGGGGCAAGAAGGGCCAGTCGGCCTGACCCCCGGGGAGTCCGCCGGCTCCTTCGGTGGCCACCCGGTCGGTCGTCCGGCCGCCCGGGTGGTTACTGTGCAGTCACTTACCGGCGCCCGTCCGCGGGCGCCCGGGACGACCGCACGCATCGGAGGCGCCCCATGGCTTCGCCCGCTCAGGAACACGAACCCGAACACCGTCAGGACCACGGCAAGGACCGAGCTGTTCCCCTGCTGGACCAGGACGGCGTGCGGCTCACCGTCGACGACGCGGTCGCCACGGTGACGCTGACCGCACCGGCCAAGCGCAACGCGCAGAGCCCCGCCATGTGGCGGACGCTCACCGAGGCCGGGCGGCTGCTGCCGGGCTCCGTCCGGGTGGTCGTGCTGCGCGGCGAGGGCAAGTCCTTCTCCGCGGGGCTCGACCGGCAGATGTTCACGCCCGAGGGCATTGCGGGCGAGCAGTCGTTCGTCGAGCTCGCCCGCAGCGGGGACGCCGAACTGGACGCGGCGATCGCCTCCTTCCAGGAGGCGTTCACCTGGTGGCGGCAGAACGACATCGTGTCCGTCGCCGCCGTCCAGGGGCACGCCATCGGCGCCGGTTTCCAGCTGGCCCTCGCCTGCGACCTGCGGGTCGTCGCCGACGACGTGCAGTTCGCCATGCGCGAGACCAGCCTCGGTCTGGTGCCCGACCTGACCGGCACCCACCCCCTGGTGGGTCTGGTCGGCTATGCCCGGGCGCTGGAGATCTGCGCCACCGGCCGCTTCGTCCTGGCGGAGGAGGCCGTCAGCTCCGGGCTGGCCAACCTCGCGGTGCCCGCGGGCGAGCTCGACTCGGCCGTCCAGGACTTGGTGGCGGCTCTGCTGGCGGCCCCGCACGCCGCCGTGACCGAGACCAAGGCCCTGCTCCGCGGTGCCCGGGACCGGGACTACGACAGCCAGCGCGCCGCCGAACGGCAGGCCCAGGCCAGGCGGCTGAGGGACCTCGCCGGAATCGGCGACTGAGACCCGCTCACCCCGACCGGCGCCCCCGCCCGGGCGCTCCGCCGCGCTGCGGCCGGGGGCGCTCGGGTACCGGCCGCGGCATCCCGGTCGGCCCGGTCGCGGCCGCCGCGCCGATCCACCGGCCGCCCCCGTGCTGCCCCCCGATCGTCGCCGTGCCCGAGCCGCGCCGTGCCCGAGCCGCGCCCGAGCCGCGCCGTGCCCGATCGTCACCGTGTCCGATCGTCAGCGTGCCCGGTCGGCGCCGGAGCGCGGCCCGGCGGGGTCCGGGACCCGCTGCTGCGCGTGGGCTGCCGGTCAGCCGACCGAGGTCACCAGCACGGCCGCGGTCGGCCGGTCCGGCAGCGCGTCCCGGACGGCGGCACGCACGTCGCGGGCCACCTCCAGGACCGGTCGGCCCCCGCCCGCGGCGAACTCCACCCGGACGTGCCGCTGCGGCAGCGCGGAGCCGTGCCGGGCGTGCGTCCCGATGTGCACGGGACGGCCGAGCACCGCGGTCAGGCAGTCCACCCCGGGAACCGAGCGGACCGCCTCCGCGGCCCGCACCTCGTCGGTGTCGTCGCCCGCCACGGCCGCCGGCCGCGGCGCGACGGGCCGTTCCGCCTCGGCACCGGCCGGCGCCCCGTCCAGCAACTCCGTCACCCGCAGGTCCACCTCCGCCACCGCGAGCCCCAACTCCCGCGCCGCGCCCGCCAGCGTCCGCCGGACCCGCTCCGCCGTCGCCGGCAGCGGCTGCGCCGCGATCGCCGCCAGCCGCGCGGACACCCGCAGCGGCCCCGGCGGCAGCGCGCTCGGCGGCCGCTCCACCGCGGCCCGGCCCGCGGCCTGCGGATCGGCGAGCGCGATGCGCAGCGAGACCAGCCGAGCCCCCGGCTCCCGCGCCATCGCCCGCCGCAGCACCGCGCCCGCCGCCGCCTCGGTGATCCAGGCGCCGTCCCGCGGGCCGCCCAGCGCGAGGATCCTTCCGAGCCCGAGCTGATTGCGTACCTGCTGCGTCCACCGATCCGCCGTCATTGCTCCAGCCTGCCGCATCCACGGCGCGCGATCGGGCAAGCCCGCATAACGTGGGGACAGGACGACTACCGGAAGGGATGTACGGCGATGACGGACACGACGGCAGCCAACCGCACGAAGACGTCCGAGCACGACACGGACGCGTCGGACACCACGGTGACGCGCCGGGCACAGGCCACCCGCCGCGGTGGGGGCGATCCCGCGAGCCGGGGCCGGACCACGATCGCCGACGGCGTGGTGGAGAAGATCGCCGGTCTCGCCGCGCGCGACGTGGTCGGCGTGCACGCCATGGGAAGCGGACTCTCGCGCACCTTCGGGGCCGTCCGGGACCGGGTGCCCGGCGGGTCGAAGGCAGTCACCCGGGGGGTGAAGGCCGAGGTCGGCGAGGTGCAGACGGCGCTCGACCTGGAGATCGTCATCGACTACGGCGTATCCATCACCGAGGTCGCCCGGGCCGTCCGGGAGAACGTCGTCACGGCGGTCGAACGCATGACGGGCCTGGAGGTCGTCGAGGTCAACATCGCCGTCAGCGACGTGAAGCTGCCGGACGAGGAGGACGAGGAGCCGGAACCCCGGATCCAGTGACGCGCAGGCCGATGAACTGAGGGGAACGCACCGACATGAGAATGGCCGTGGTCGGCTTGATCGCAGGGATGGCGCTGGGCTTCGCCGGGTACTTCGGCGGCTTCGGCGCCTTCCTGCTGGTGGCGGCCCTGGGCGCCGTCGGCTTCGTCGTCGGCCGGTTCCTGGAGGGGGACCTGGAGATCGGCGACTTCTTCCGCAGCCGCGACGAACGGCGGCGGTGACGCCCGTGAGCAGCGGGGCCGCCCCGCCCCGCGGACCGCTGGACGGTGTGCCGCCGGGGGAGCGCGGCGCCACGCGGATCGCCGACCGGGTGGTGGCCAAGGTGGCCGCCGAGGCGGCCCGCGAGGCGGTCGGCCCCCTCCCGCCGGACGCCGCGCGCCCGCACGCCGGCGTCGTGGTGAGGGCCGGCGCCGCCCGGATCCGCCTCCACCTGGAACTCGGCTACCCGGTCGACATCGGCGCTCGCTGCCGCGTGGTGCGTCGGCATGTCACCGAGCGGGTAAGCGCGTTGGTGGGCATGGACGTCCCGGAGGTCGCCGTCGAGGTGGAGCGACTGCACCTGGCCGCGGCCCACGAAGCTACGGCGGGGAGGACCTGATGAGCGAGCCCCAGGGCACCGGGCCCCGGAGCACCGGGGGCCCGGCGGGCGACGGCGACACGCAACGGCTGCCCGTGCTGGAGAAGGACACCGGGAAGGACACCGGGCCCGGGCTGGACCAGTCCTCCTCCGCGGCCGCCTACGAGCCGCCGGTGCCCGGGCTCGACGGCGAGGAAGGCCGCGGAGGCCGTTTCTGGTCGGCCCGCCGCATCCCCGCCGGGATCGTCGCCCTGCTCCTCCTGGTGGTCGCGGGAGCCTTCCTGTACGACATCGCGGCGGTCCGCGCCGGCCGGCAGGCGATGTACTGGCGGCGCGAACTCGCCCGGCAACTGGCCCAGCGGCCGCTCGACGACACCTGGGTGCTGGTCGGCGCGGGCGTGACCGCCGCCGCCGGGCTGTGGCTGATCGTGCTCGCCGCCACTCCCGGTCTGCGCCCCGTACTGCCGATGCGGCGCACCCACCCGGACGTCCGCAGCGGCCTGCACCGAGACGCGGCCGCCCTGTTCCTGCGGGACCGGGCCATGGAGGTCTCCGGGGTGCAGTCGGTCAGGGTGCGAACCCGCCGCTCCCGGGCCGAGGTGCGGGCGGTGTCCCACTTCCGCGCGCTGGACGAGGTGCGCGCCGACCTCGACCTGGTGCTCGCCGACGCGGTCCGGGGCCTGGAGCTGGCCCGGCCGCCGCGGCTGTCGGTGCACGTCCGCCGGCCCGGACGGAAGAGGTGAGCGGCATGCTCAGGACGGTCAACCGCGTGGCCCTCGGCGTCGTCGGCCTGCTGCTCCTCGTGCTGGGCGGCGCGGTCCTCGCCGTGGGCCTCGGCGCCCCGCCGCCGTCGTGGTGGATCCACGACGGCCCGCACGACGTCCTGCTGGACGACGCCGAGCGCACCCACTGGCGGGACGCCGGGTGGTGGTGGCCGGCCGTGCTCGCCGTGCTCGCCGTCCTGGTCCTGCTCGCCCTGTGGTGGCTGACCGCCGTGCTGCGCCGACGGAGGCTCACCGAGGTCCTGGTCGACACCGGCGACGGCGCCGGGGCCCTGCTGCGGGGGCGTGCCCTGGAGAGCGTGCTCGCCTCCGAGTCGGGTGCCCTGGACGGTGTGGAGCGGGCGCAGGTCCGGCTGACCGGGCGCCGCAGCACCCCCGCCGTCCGGGCCCGACTGCTGCTGGCGCCGCACGTTCCGCCCGGCACGG
Source organism: Streptomyces sp. MS06 (assembly GCF_047200655.1). Classification (NCBI taxonomy): domain Bacteria; kingdom Bacillati; phylum Actinomycetota; class Actinomycetes; order Kitasatosporales; family Streptomycetaceae; genus Streptomyces; species Streptomyces sp. MS06. Next base: position 149,075 of record NZ_JBJZOJ010000004.1, on the reverse strand, counting down.
CGCTGCAGCACCTCACCGAGGAGGCGCTGGCGCACGCACGGGACTCGGCCGGCCTGGCGGCGCTGCCCGCCGAGGTGCGGCTGCGCGCCGCCCGGCACCGCGCCGAGCGCGTCAGCTGACTCGGCTGACCGGGCGTCGCGCACACCGGCGGCACCCGGCGGCACCCGGCGGCACCCGGCGGCGGGGCGTGCCGTCGGATCCGGCGACCGGGCGGCTCGGCCGCCGGGCGCGGGACGGGCCGGCGGCCGCAGCCGGACGCGGGACGGAGCGGCCCGGTCGCGGGGGCCGAGGCACCGCCCGGTCAGAACCCGTGCCGGGCCCCACCGTCGACCGGCAGCATGACGCCCGTCAGATAGGACGCGGCCGGCGACAGCAGGAACGCGGCCGTCCGCCCGAACTCCTCCGGACTCCCGTACCGGCGCAGCGGAATCCGGGACTCGTTGGCCGCGCGGGCCGCCTCCGGGTCCGCCGACAGCCCGTCCAGTTCCCGCACCCGGTCGGTGTCGATGCGGGCCGGCAGCAGGCCGACGACGCGGATGCCCCGGGGCCCCAACTCGTCGGCGAGGGACTTGGCGAAGCCGGCCAGGCCGGGCCGCAGCCCGTTGGAGATGGTCAGTCCCGGAATCGGCTCGTGCACCGACCCCGACAGCACGAAGCCGATCACGCCGCCCGGTTCCAGCTCCGCGGCCGCCGTGCGGGCCAGTCGCACCGCACCGAGGAACACCGACGCGAAGGCGGACTCCCACTGCGCGTCGGTGTTGTCGGCGGCGAAACCGGGCGGCGGCCCGCCGACGCTGATCAGGATGCCGTCGAAGCCGCCGAACCGCTCGCGCGCGGTCGCCACCAGCCGGGCCGGGGCCTCCTCGTCGGCGTTGTCCACCGCCACGCCGGCCGCGTGCGGGCCGAGGCCGGCCGCGGCCTCGGCGACCCGTCCGCCGTCCCGTCCGGTCACGACCACCTTCGCGCCGTCGGCGACCAGCTCGCGCGCCGCGGCGCGGCCCAGCCCGCGCGTGGCGCCGGTGACGACGTACACCCGGTCCCTCAGTCCAAGATCCATGGCCCCTATCCTGCCCGGTCGCCCCCGAACAGGGCGAGGGCGGTGTGCACCAGGCCGAGGTGGCTGAAAGCCTGCGGGAAGTTGCCGAGCTGCCGACCGGCCACCGGGTCGTACTCCTCCGAGAGCAGCCCCACGTCGTTGGCCAGCCCGACCAGCCGGTCGAACAGTTCCCGGGCCTCCTTGTCGCGGCCCGTCTGGTGCAGCGCGTGGGCGAGCCAGAAGGAGCAGACCAGGAAGGTGCCCTCGCCGCCGGGCAGCCCGTCGACGGCGTCCTCGTCGGTGCTGTAGCGGCGCAGGAAGCCGCCGTGGTCCAGTTCCCGGCGGACGGCCTCGATGGTGCCGGTGACCCGGGGGTCGTCGGGCGGCAGGAAGCCGACGCGGGGGATGAGCAGCAGCGCCGCGTCCAGCGCGGGCGAGCCGTAGGACTGGGTGAAGGTGTTGCGCTCGGGGTCGTAGCCCTTGTCGCAGACCTCGCGGTGCACCTCCTCGCGCGCCGCCCGCCAGCCCTCCAGGTCGCCGTCCAGCTCCGGGTTGTCCTCCAGGGTGCGCACCGCGCGGTCGAGGGCCACCCACACCATCACCTTGGAGTGCACGAAGTGCCGGCGTCTGCCGCGCACCTCCCACAGCCCCTCGTCCGGCTGGCGCCAGTTGTCCCGCACCCAGTCCACCAGCGTGCGCTCCAGCTCCCACGTGTGCGACTGCGGGGGCATGCCCGAACGGCGCGACAGCCACAGGGAGTCCATCACCTCGCCGTACACGTCGAGCTGCATCTGGGTGACGGCCTCGTTGCCGACCCGCACCGGCGCGGAGCCGGCGAATCCGGACAGCCAGGGCAGCTCCACCTCGGGCAGCCGGCGTTCACCCGCCAGCCCGTACATGATCTGCAGATCGGCCGGGTCGCCCGCGACGGCGCGCAGCAGCCAGTCCCGCCAGGCCCCGGCCTCCTCGTGGTAGCCGGCCGCCAGCAGCGCGCCCAGCGTCAGGGTGGAGTCCCGCAGCCAGCTGTAGCGGTAGTCCCAGTTGCGCACCCCGCCGATCTCCTCGGGCAGCGAGGCGGTCGGGGCGGCGACGATGCCGCCGGTGGGGGCGTACGTCAGAGCCTTCAGCGTGATCAGCGAACGGACCACGGTGTCCCGGTGCGGGCCCTCGTAGCGGCACCGCGACACCCAGCTGCGCCAGTCCCGCACGCTGGTCCGCAGCGCCTGGAGCGGGTCGACCAGCGGCGGCCGCGGCTGGTGCGAGGGATGCCAGGTGAGCACGAACGCGACCCGCTGCCCCGCCGCGACGGTGAACTCCGCGTGGGTCGCGAAGTCCTCGCCCCAGCTGTGCACGGCGGGCTCGCTGCGCAGCCAGACGGCGTCCGGACCGGCGATGGCGACCCGGTGGCCGTCGACCCGGCGCATCCACGGGGTGACCGAGCCGTAGTCGAAGCGCAGTCTGAGCGTGCTGTGCAGGGTGACCCGCCCGCTCAGCCCCTCCACCACGCGCACCAGGTCGGGGGCCCGGTCGCGCTGCGGCATCAGGTCCGTGACCCGGACCGAGCCCCCGGGCGTGTCCCACTCGGTGTCCAGGACCAGGGTGTCGCGGCGGTAGCCGCGGCGGGTGCAGGGACCTTCGGCGTCCTTCGGGGCGAGCCGCCAGTGGCCGTTCTCCTCCTCGCCCAGCAGCCGGGCGAAGCAGGCCGGCGAGTCGAAGCGGGGCAGGCACAGCCAGTCCACGGAGCCGTCCCGGCCGACGAGCGCGGCGGTCTGCTCGTCGCCGATGAGTGCGTAGTCCTCGATGCGCGGGTCCACGGAGTGCGCGTTCCCGTGTCGTGCCGGTGGTAACCCCGGGGTGAGCCGGCGGAGTGACGGGGCGCCCGGGGCTGCGGTGCACGGGGTGGGAACGGAGGCGCGGGGGCCCGCGCCCGCCGGCCGTCCCGGGGCTCACACGGCGGCCGGCTCCGACTCCGGTGCCGCGGGCGCGGCCGCCGCTTCCCGGCGTTCCCGCGCCTCGCGGCGGGCCAGGACGACCCAGCCGACCGGGACGCCCGCGGTGAACAACCACCACTGGATGGCGTACGCCAGGTGCGGGCCGATGTCGTCGTGCTCGGGGTCCGGGATCGGTTCGGGGCTGCCGCCCTCGGGAGCGGGCGCGGTCAGCTCGACGTATCCGCCGAGGACCTTCCGGCCGAGGCGGTCCGCCTCCCGGCCGCTGTTGATCAGCATCACCTGGCGTTCGGGGAGGCCCTTGACGTTCTTGATGCCGCTCTCGGCGGTCGTCTCGTCCGGCATCAGCCGGCCGGTGACGGTGGTCTCCCCGCGCGTCGGCGCCGGGATCCGCGGGAACGCGGTCTGCGAGCCGCCCACCGGGATCCAGCCCCGGTTGACCAGCAGGACCCGGCCGTCGTCCAGGACGAAGGGGGTGAGCACGTGATAGCCGATCTTGCCGTCGGCGCTGGTACGGCGACGGACGACCTCCTCGTGGGCGGTGTCGAAGCGGCCCTTCGCCGTCACCCGGCGGTACAGGTCCGCGTGCTTCACCGTCGCCCCGGGCGAGGTCATGGTCTCGGCCGGCACCGGGGGAGCCGCCAGCGAGTCGCCGATCACGTGGTTCAGCGCGACCTTGTGCTCGTGCCGGTGCAGCTGCCAGAAGCCCAGCCTGATCATCGTCGGGATGAGCGCGATCGCGACGAGGGTGAGGATCACCCACTGGCGGGTCAACAGGAAGCGGTACACGCCACGACGGTACCTCGGGCGCGTCGGGCCCGGGCGGGAGGGTCCCGCGGCGGGCCGGGGGCGGGAGGTGCCGCCCCCGGCCCTCCGGCCGCGCGGGGTCAGGCCCGGTCGACGATGCCGGCGCCCCCCTCCGCGCGGGCGCAGTGCGCGCCGCAGTACCAGTGGCCGTCGACGTCGACGCCCTGGCCGATGATCTGCACCCGGCAGTGTTCGCAGATCGGTGCCATGCGGTGGATCGCGCAGGAGAAGCAGTCGAAGACGTGCACCGCGCCCTGCGCGTGCACCTCGAAGGTCATACCGTACTCATTGCCGCATACTTCACATCTCGCCATGCGCCACAGGGTGAGCCGTCGACGGAGCGGGGGCGAGCGGATGCCGGGCGAGTCGCCCGGCAATCACCCGTCCGTACGGGTCACCCCCCGGCCGGTTCGACGTCCCGCAGCAACTGGCCGAACGCGGCCTCGTCCAGCACCGGAGTCCCGTACTGCCGCGCCTTGACCACCTTCGACGTGCCCGAGTCGGGGTCGTTGGTGACGAGCAGGCTGGTCAGCCGGGACAGGCTGGTCGACACGTGCAGTCCGGCCTCGGTCGCCCGGTCCTCCAGCAGTTCGCGGTCGACCGAGGTGTCCCCCGAGAACGCCACCCGCATGCCCTGCCTCAACCGCCCGCCCGGCCGGTACCGCCCGGGGTTGGGGTAGGGGCATGCGGGCCGCTTGCGGGCGGGCCGCCAACTGCCCGGCTGCCGACCGCCGTAGCCGCCGGCCTGCCGGCCGATCAGCGGCGCCGGCCGGTCGCGCCACTCCGTCAGCGGCCGGCACTCGTGCAGCGGCAGCCGCACGCCGCTCCCCGCCGCGGCCCGCAGGCTCGGGCGGAACGCCTCGGCCAGCACGCGTGCGTCGTCCAGCGCGTGGTGCGCCCGTTGCTGGACCACCCCGAAGTGCGCAGCCAGCGACTCCAGCTTGTGGTTGGGCAGCGCCAGGCCCAGCTCCTTGGAGAGGGCGATGGTGCACAGCCGCTGCCGCACCGGGGGCTGCCGCTGCGCCCGTGCGTACTCCCGGGCGATCATCTGCCAGTCGAAGGCGGCGTTGTGCGCGACGAGCACCCGCCCCGTCAGGCGCTCCGCGAACTCCTCGGCGACGTCGGCGAAGAGCGGCGCACCGGCGAGCACCTCGCTCGTCAGACCGTGGATCCACACCGGTCCGGGATCGCGTTCCGGATTGACCAGCGTGTACCAGTGGTCCTCGACCTCGCCCCGCGCGTCCAGCCGGTAGACGGCCGCGGAGATGATGCGGTCGTCCCGGGCAAGGCCCGTGGTCTCCACGTCAACGACCGCGTATCCGCGGGGATAAGCGGTCGGCCACTCGGTCGGGCGGGGCCCTTCGGTCGTGCGGTCTTCGAGCATGGTCCCTGAGGATACGGGCCGCGACCGACAGTGCAGTGCCCGCGCCCCCGGCCGCCCCGGACCCCGGGCGCGGCGCGCGCGGACGACCAAGGGCGCCGGGGTGCGGCGGAGTTCGCCGCCCTGACGGACGGACATCCGGCCGGCAGCGATGACGAAAACGGAGAAAGGGTCCCCTTCGGGAGCTTCCTCGTGTATTTCGCCGAGGCGCCCGGATCCGGCAGGTCGCCGGGACGGAACCGCGGAGGGCGGTGGGCCGTCGCCACGGCCCGCTGCACCGCCTCACGGGCCGCGGGCAGCGGGGGACACGGGCTCTCGTCGAGGGCGGGTCGGTGCAGCACGGGTGTGTCGACGGACTCAGTCCCGTCCACCGTGCCAGCGGACCGCGGCGGCACCGGCGAAGTCCCCCGCGTGGGCGAACCCCCCGAGGACCACCAGGTCCCCGTCCGCCACCTCACCGGAACGGATCGCGCGGTCCAGGGTGACCGGGATCGCCGCTCCGAACAGGTTCCCGTACTCGTCGAAGGTGTTCGGGTGCCGCTCGGCGGGCAGCTGCAGTGCCTCCCGCCAGTTCCGCAGAAAGGTGCGGTTGGGCTGGTTGGTGACGAGGACGTCGATGTCGGAGCTCGCCACGCCCAGTCGGCGGCACAGGTCCGTGACCACCTCGGGAACCAGGCGGTTGCCGCGCGCCAGGACCTTGGCGACACTGGCGTCGGTGAACCCGATCCGCAGCTGGGACTCGCCCGGCTCCCAGTACTTGCGCCCGTCGTCGAGGGCCACGGTCATGTCACCGGCGTACTCCCCGATGTGCCGGGTCTCCACGTCGAGGATCGGCGACCTCGCCGACGTCGTCACGTACCCCACACCGCACCCGTCGCCCGGGATCGCCGCCTGGGCGAGCCTGCGCACCTCGGACTGGGTGAACCACTGCCCGGCGGCGCTCTGGGCGTTGCAGACCAGCGCGGTCCTCGCGTCGGTGGAGGTGAGGATCTGCCGCGCCAGCTTCACCATGTGCACGAAGGACGCGCAGCCCGCGTTGGCCACGTCGACGAGCCACTCCGGGTTCAGGCCGAGCCGGCGTGCCACCTCGGTTCCGGCTCCCACGAACGGCAGGTCCGGCAGTTGGCTGTGCACCAGCAGCACGTCGACCGACCGGATCTCCGCCGCGCCGTGCCGTTCGATCAGTGGTTGTACGGCGCGTTCCACCATGTCCGCGTTGGTCTCGTCCCCGGCCACGTGGTGCCGTAACGGCGGGACCTTGAACATGGGGTTGTCGCGGAGCTTGTCCTCGGCTCCGGGGCAGTCCGTGTAGAACTCCGCGGGGACCGGCTCGCCGGGCAGGTAGGAGGCGACGTCGGTGAGGCTGACCGTCGTCACCGCGCCACCGTCCTCGCCGGAGCCGAACCGGTCGGCAGACCGCGCCGGTGGCGGTGCTCCAGGATGGTTTTGAGGTTGCGCATCTCCACCGTGTGCCCGGCGTAGAAGAGGTCCCAGTAGTCGCCCACCCAGGGCCGGTCCGGGCGGGGAGCCAGACCGGGGTGGGGGTTGGTGTCGTAGTACGGGTGCCGGCAGTTGGTCCAGGTGATCACCGAGCCCGGCTCGTCGAGCACCAGCGGGGCCGGGACGACGCGCATCAGGTAGATCATCCACAGCTTCTCGCCCTGGTCCCAGGAGCAGTGGTAGTCCACGGTCATGGCCTCGGGGTTCGCGAACACCTTGCAGTAGATGCTGGTGTCGTCCTCCAGCCGGTCGTGACCCACCCACAGCCCCGGTGTGTCCGTGGGGGCGAAGTCCCGCAGGCTGCAGGTCCACTCCTCCAGGTGGTGCCCCTGGCGCAGGTAGTCGTAGGCCTGTTCCGGGGGGCAGTCGACGTACTCGTGGATGGTGCAGTACTGCCCGTAGACCTGATGGTGGGGGTAGACCGCGTGGGTGAGCTCCATGCAGTGGGCGGTCAGTTCCTCCTTGCCGGTGTTCTCGATCCGGACCAGACCGGGGATGTCAGCCAACGTGGACGACGTGTCGCTCATCTGAACCCTCCTTGCTCTTGACGGCTTCGGTGAAGGACTGGAAGGGAAGGAACGGGGGAATCTCCCGCGGGTCGCAGGCCACCGAGACCAGCGCCGGCCCGCCGCCCGCGTTGCCGCGCAGCAGCGCCGCGCGCAGCTCTGCCGCGTCGGTGGCTTCCGTGGCCCGCAGGGACGGGAAGGCGGCGGCCAGTCCGGCGGCGAGGTCGGTCCGGCCGAAAAGGTCGTCGTCGCGGACCCCGCCCTGCAGGAACTCCTCGCGCAGCGCGCACATGGCGTGGGCGTTGTTGTTGAAGATCACGAATGTGACGGGTGCGCCGTACTCCACGGCCGTGTGCACCTCCATCCCGTGCATGTAGAACGACCCGTCGCCGGCGAGTACGTAGGTACGACGGCCGGTGGCGAGCGCGGCACCGATACCGGCACCGAAGGTGTAGCCCATGCCGCCCATGCCGACCGCCACCACGAAGCGGCCGCGGCGCGGTGCCGGAAGGAGGTGGATCGCGCCGGCCCCCGCGTTGCCGGCGTCCACGAAGACGTGGGCGTCCTCGGGGAGCGCCGCCTCCACCGCGGCCACCGCCCGGGCTTGGGGGACGGTTCCCTCGAGCGCCGGAGGGGGCGGAGGGGGCGTGGGGGTGGGAAGGGGGCCGGCGTGCGGCGGGCAGGGGCGGGCGCGCGACGGCAGCCCGGAGGTCACCGCGTGCAGCGCGTCCCGCAGGTTCCCACCGAGTGCGGCGCCTGCCACGAACGGCGGTTCGGGCCCGAGGCAGACGACGTCGGTGCCGGCCAGGGCCCCTTCGAGGCCGCCGCGAGCCAGGAGCGGAAGCCGGGTACCGGCGAGCAGGCACAGGTCGGCCTGCCGCAGGCAGTCCGCGACGTTGGCGTGGCCCATCACGCCGGCCACCCCGGCGAAACGGGGGTCGCGGTTGTCGAAGACGTCCTTGGCGTCCGGGGTGACCGCCACCCACGCTCCGAGGCGCCGGGCCAGTTCGGCCAGAGCCTCCCGCGCGTCGGCGGAGGCGACGCCCTCACCGGCGATGACGAGGACGCGACCGGCCCGGCGCAGGGCCTTCGACACGGCGCTCACGGCAACGGCGTCGAGCCGAGCCGCGGAAGCCGTCGAGGGTTCGCCCGGGTGCGGGGCGGGGGCGTGGCCGGGCACCCGGATCCGTGCCTGCTGCACGTCCTTGGGCAGCAGCAGCACGGCCGGTCCGCGGGGATCGGCCTGCGCCGCCCGGACCGCCAGGGGCAGCAGTTCCGCGAACGAGTGCGGGTCGTCGACCCGCACGCAGAACCGGGAGAGGGGCGCGAAGATCTCCTTCGCGTCGAAGGAGCCCGACTTCCCGCTGGAGTCCTGGAACGCCCCGAGCCCTTCCTGACCCGTCGGCGGCTGGCCCACCAGAGCCAGTACGGGCACCCGCGAGGCATGGGCCTCCGCCAGGCCCGGCACGAGGTTCATCGCCCCGCCGCCCGACGTGGCGGCGACGACGCCGAGGCGCCCGGTGGTGCGCGCGTATCCGTCGGCCATGGTGACGGCGGAGAACTCGTGCTTGGCGACGACGCCCCGGATGGCGCCACCGCGGTGCACGGCGTCGTACACGTCCTCGATGTTCGCGCCCCCCACGCCGAACAGGTGGGTGACGCCCGCCCCGGCGAGCTCCGAGGCCAGATGGTCGACCAGGCGTAAAGGTTCCGCTGCGCGTGATTGCGGGGCCGTGGTGGTCATGCGGGGCTCCCCTCCCTCTCGTGGTGACGGTCGATGAGGCCGGACGGTGAGATGACCTGAAAGCGGTGCCGGTACTCGGTGGGGGTGAGGCCCAGGGCGCGTCCGAAGGACCGGAAGAACGTCTCGGTCGCGGGGAACCCGCAGCGGCCGGCTATCTGGCCGATCGTCATCTCGGTGGTCTCCAGCAGGTCGCGCGCGCGGGCGATGCGCGTCCGCTCGACGTACTGGCCCGGCGTCACACCCACCTCGCGCCGGAAGACCCGGGCGAAGTTGCGCTGGCTCATGTTGGCCTGCCGCGCGATCTCGGCCACCGGCAGCCGGATGTCCAGGTGGTCGTGAATCCACTCCTGCGCTGCCCGGATCGGCGGGTGGTCGGCCAACTGGGCATCGAGGACGGCACTGTACTGGGACTGCCCTCCGTGCCGCTTGAGGAACAGGACCAGGAACCGGGCCGTCTCCAGAGCGAGTGTCGACCCGTGATCGGCCTCCACCAGGGCCAGAGCCATGTCGATGCCCGTCGACACGCCTGCGGAGGTCACGAAGGGGCCGTCCCAGACGAAGATCGGCTCGGCGTCCACCGTCACCTTCGGATAGCGGCACGCCATCGCCTCGCTGTACGCCCAGTGGGTGGTGGCGCGCCTGCCGTCCAGGAGCCCTGCCTCGGCCAGCAGAAAGGATCCGCCGCAGACGGAGGCGACTCTGCGGGACCGGGCCGCCGCCCTGCCGATCCAGGACACCAGCGCCCGGTCCCGGAGTGCGTCGTCGAGACTCCAGCCGCCCGGGACGAGGAGCGTGTCGATCGGCCCCTGTCCCGCCTCCAGCGGCGAAGCCCCCATCACCACCCCCGAACTCGTGCGCACCAGCGGTGCGTCGGACGAGACGAAGTCGACCCGGTAGGGGGTGCCCGAAGGGCCCAGGAGCCGATTCGCCGTATCGAACACTTCAATCGGACCGGTGATGTCCAGGGCCATCGCGCCTGCGTACACCACCACAACAACATGTCGTTCCAGCACGGTCACAGCCTGTATCGAACGCCGCACTGGCTGCAATGACGGATTACTGACGTATCCGGCCAGCGACCTGTGCCGGAGGCGCCGGGAGGGCCCTGGCAAGGCACTTCGTGCGCCGGGCCGGCAGCGTCGGGTGAGGCAGCTCACAGGGTGTCGCCGCGCCTCCGGCCCCCGGCCGCCGGGAACGAGTCGGTACGGCGCCGCCGCCCGCCCGGGTGACGTGACATGCTCGGGGGTGTGACGGAACCAGACCACGAGGAGGCGCACGGCGGCGCGCTCGGCTCCCGGTTGAACTGGCTGCGGGCCGCCGTCCTGGGCGCCAACGACGGCATCGTCTCCACCGCCGGACTCGTCGTCGGGGTGGCCGGCGCCACCAGCGACCGCGGGGCACTGCTGACGGCGGGACTGGCCGGACTGCTGGCCGGTTCGATGTCGATGGCGGCCGGCGAGTACGTCTCGGTCTCCACCCAGCGCGACTCGGAGAAGGCCGCCCTGGCCCAGGAGAAGCAGGAGCTGCGCGAGCAGCCGGAGGCGGAGCTGGCGGAACTCACCGGCATCCTCCAGGAGCGTGGCCTGTCCCGGAAGGTGGCCCGCGAGGCGGCGCTGCAACTGACCGAAAGGGACGCGCTGCGCACGCACGCCCGCGTGGAACTGGGCATCGACCCCGACGAGCTCACCAACCCCTGGCACGCGGCCTGGGCGAGCTTCCTGGCCTTCACCGCCGGCGCGCTGCTGCCGCTGCTCGCCATCGTGCTGCCGCCCGAAGCCTGGCGGCTCCCGGTCACGGTGGTGTCCGTGCTGGCAGCCCTGGTCCTCACCGGCTGGAGCAGTGCCCGGCTGGGGTCGGCCCGGCCCGGGCCGGCGGTGCTGCGCAACGCCGGCGGCGGCGCGCTGGCGATGGCGGTGACCTACGCGGCGGGCGCGCTGCTGGGCGCCGTCGGCGCCTGACCGACCCGGCACCGGCGCCGGGCGCCGCCCGACCGCCGCGGCCCCCTCGCCCCGCCGTCCGCGCCGCGGCCCCCTCGCCCCGCCGCCCGCCTCTCGGCCGCGTACCGTGAGGAGCGCCCGGCGGCCGTCGGGCACCCACTCCTGACGAACGCACGACAAGGAACCCCCCTCATGCGCGCCACCACCATCCACGCCCCGTACGACCTGCGCGTGGAGGACGTGCCCGAGCCCGTCGTGCAACTGCCCACCGACGCCGTCGTGCGCGTGCTGCGGGCCTGCGTCTGCGGCAGCGACCTGTGGGCGTACCGGGGCGAGGCCGCCCGGCAGCCGGGGCAGCGCATCGGACACGAGTTCCTCGGCACGGTCGAGGCGGTCGGCAGCGGGGTGAGCGGGGTGCGGCCCGGAGACCTCGTCGTCGCCCCGTTCATGTGGTCCGACGGAGTGTGCGACTACTGCCGGGAGGGGCTGACCACCTCCTGCGAGCACGGCGGATTCTGGGGCTCCGTGGGCTACGACGGCGGCCAGGGCGAGGCCGTGCGCGTCCCCTTCGCCGACGGCACCCTGGTCCGGCTGCCGAAGGACGCCGCCTCCGACGACCGCCTGCTGTCGGCGCTGCTCACCCTCTCCGACGTGCTGGGCACCGGTCACCACGCGGCACTCGGCGCCGGCGCCCGCCCGGGCGCCACGGTCGCCGTCGTCGGGGACGGGGCGGTCGGCCTGTGCGCGGTGCTCGCCGCCCGTCGGCTGGGCGCCGAGCGGATCATCGCGCTCGGCCGCCACGAGGCGCGCACCGCCCTCGCGCGCCGCTTCGGGGCCACCGATGTCGTCGCGGAGCGCGGGGAGGCGGCCGTGGAGGCCGTCCGCGAGCTGACCCGCGGACAGGGCGCGCACGGCGTCGTGGAGGCGGTCGGCACCGAGCAGTCGATGCGCACGGCCGTCGGCGTCGCGCGCGACGGCGGCGCGATCGGCTTCGTCGGCGTGCCGCACGGCAGCGGCACCGGCCTCGACCTGGGCGTCATGTTCAACCGGAACATCGCCCTGCGGGGCGGGGTCGCGCCGGTCCGCGCCTACCTGCCCGAGCTGCTGCCCGACGTGCTGGACGGCCGGATCGACCCCTCCCCGGTCTTCGACATGACCGTCGGCCTCGAGGCCGTGCCGGAGGGATACCGCGCCATGGACGAGCGCACCGCGCTCAAGGTGCTGGTCACCAACGGCTGATCAGCGCCAGTGGGCGGGCAGCGGCAGAGCCGTCAGCAACCCCGACACCGCCACCACGAGCGCCAGGACGGCGACCTCCGCCCGCGCGGGCGCACAGGCGGTCAGCCGGTCGGGGGCGCGGGTCAGGCGGAACCGCGCCCACAGGGCCAGCAGGGAGACGACGGCCACCAGCAGCAGCTTGGCGAGCAGGGTGCGCCCGTAGGCCGTCGCGGTCAGCTCGTCCAGGATCGTGCCGGCGGGCATCCGGCGCAGTGAACTGCACACCCCGGTGGCGGTGACCCCGGCGAACAGCAGCGCCGCCCCGCGGGCGTAGAGGCCGAGCAGCGCCGTGCCCGCCGGGTGGCCCCGCCAGCGTGCCAGGGTGCGCAGCACGTACAGCAGGGTGCCCGCCCACAGTGCCGCGCAGGTCAGGTGGACGAGAGTCAGCGCGGAACCGGTCAGGGGGGCGTGCTCGGTGGGCGGGTGGGCGCGCAGCGCCTCGGCGACGACGACTGCCGCCAGCGGCCAGAGCTGCCGGTCCGGGCGGCGGGAGACCGCGCACAGCCATGCGAGCAGGAAGGCGCTGATCTCCAGCAGCGCCAGCCGGCCCGCGCGGGAGGCGTACAGGTCGCCCAGGTCGATCTGGCCGAGGCCGTGCGGCACCAGCTTGCCGGTGGAGACCACCGAGGCGAGACCCAGCGCGGCGGCGAAGCCGACGGCGGCGGCGTACGGAGCCCAGCTGCGCGGCCGGACCGGCGGGGCGCCCGGCACCCGCCGGGCCAGCCTCCCGGCGGCGACCTCGCCCACCGGGACGCAGAGCGCCGCGAACAGCGCCGTGCGCAGCAGGGCGATACCGCCGGCGCCGGGCGCCGCCGCCTCACCGGTGCCGTGCAGTGCCGCGGACGGCCCCCACAGCAGGAGCAGCGCGGCCAGCGCCAGGAGGAGCAGTACGGCGAGGGCCCGGCGCATTGCCGAACGTCGCGCGGAGCCGTCCGCGTCGGGTGCCTCGGTGGTCGGTCGTATCAAGGTCACCCCACGATCCTCACCAGGCATTCCAGAAGTGGGCAAGCCGGGCGGAACGGTCCAAGGGGTGCGATGCAGTCCGCGGGAGCCCCTCTCCGGGGTGCCGTGCCGGACCGGTCGCGACTCAGTCCCACCGCGCCGGGTCGGCGCCCCAACAGCCCGGCGGCCGGGTCCAGTTGTCGGGGCCGCCCGCGAACGAGACGGGCGGTGGGACGTACCGCAGCCGCCCCAGCGGACTGTCCGTCACGGCCAGCCGGCGCTCCGGATCCCCGGGCGGAGCACCCTCCGCCGCGCCGCCGGCGGCGGCTGCGGCGTCCGGGGGAACGGGTGCGGGCCGCGGCGGAGCGCCGTCCGGGGGAACGTCCCCGGCGGCGGGGCCCCCGCCGCCCACTCCCGCCGCCCCGGTCCGGGACGCCCCGCACCCCGCGGTCCCGGATCCCGCGGTCCCGGACTCCGCCGGACGGGTCCCCTCGAGTCCGGCTCCCTGCGTCAGCCAGGCCGCGGTGCGCGCCAGGGCCAGGCGGACGAGCCGGGTGCCGCCCGCCTGCGTCTGCTCCGTCAGCGCCCGCAGGACACCGGCCGCCAGCAAGTATCCGGTGCCGTGGTCGAGGGCCTGCGCGGGCAGGGCGCCCGGCTGCTCGGCGGACCCCTCGATCGCCGCGATGCCCGTGGCGACCTGCACCAGGCTGTCGAAGCCGCGCCGGCCGGCCCACGGCCCGTACGCGCCCCACGCGGACACCTGCGCCACCACCAGCCCCGGCCGGCGCTCGGCCAGGGCTTCGGCCGAGAGGCCGAAGCGGTCCAGGGCTCCCGGCCGGTAGCCGGTGACGACGACGTCCGCGGCGGCGAGCAGTTCGTCGAGGGCGCGCCGGTCGGACGCCAGGTCCAGGGTCGCCGACCGCTTGCCGAAGCCGGTGTCCGCGTGCAGGTCGGCGAGCTCGCCGAGCCCGGGCGCGTCGATGCGCAGGACGTCGGCGCCCAGCAGCGCGAGCGTGCGGGTGGCCACCGGCCCGGCCAGCACGCGGGTGAGGTCCAGGACCCGCAGCCCGGCCGCGGGCAGCAGGCGGGGGCCGCGCTGCGGCGGCAGTGCCCGCGCGGGGGCGGTGTCCAGCCGATGCCGTTCCACGAGCGGGCGCGCGGCCAGGGCGTGCGCCTGCCCGTGCGCCGCCCACTCGCGGGGGGTCCGCAGGGCGACGGCCAGCCCGCCCGCCGCGCACACCGTCTCCTCGACCTCCTGCGCCGAGCGCTCGGCGAGCGCCGAGGCGACCACCGCCGCCTCGTCCCCGGCGCCGTCCGGCCGCGCGTCCGGAACGCCGAGGGCGCGGAGCAGCCGGGAGCGGTGGTGCGGGTAGTTGGCGTGGGTGCGGACCCAGCCGTCACCCGTGCGCCAGAACCTCGACAGCGGGGCGAAGGCCACCGGTGCCCGGCCGTCGACCTGCAGCAGGCGTTCGCTCGTGAACGCCGCGGCCACCGCGCCGTCGTCCACCCGCACCGCGGGAACCCCGTCGAGTGCCGTGCGCCGGGAGGCCAGTTCCGCGGCGGCGAGCGCGCAGGCGCCGACGCAGGCGCGGGCCATCGTCCGCACGGGCAGCCGGGCCGCCAGCGTGTCCTCCCGCGCCGCGATGGTCACACGACGGAGCAGAGCGGGGTCGCCGCCGAGCGCGGACCAGCTGGACTTGATATCAGTCATGACTGCACTATGTAGTATTGATGCAATCAATATATGGCGTGGGCCCGTAGAACCGGCCGCGCGCTGCCCGGCAACGCCGAAGGCCCGGCCGGGTGCTCGCCCCGGCCGGGCCCGCGCCTCGGAGGCCTACCAGGTCACCGCGTTCAGCGCGTCCACCGTGCCCCAGCCGTAGAAGCCGTTGTAGGGCGTCACGCCCTCGCACACCGCGTCGACCTTGCCGTCGGCGTCGATGTCGTAGGGGTCCGTGCACGGTGTGCCGTCCGCCTCGGCGTACAGCAGCGCCTTCACCATCGCCGCGGAGGCGTGCGGGTGCCTCGACTTGATCAATGCGGCCACGCCCGCCACATGCGGGGCGGCCATCGACGTACCGGCCATGTAGCCCCAGGTACCGCCGGGCAGCGTGCCCAGGATCAGGCCGCTGGTGGCCGGCGGGGCCGGGGTCTGGAAGCGGGTCGCGTCGCCGCCCGGAGCGGCTACGTCGATCACCCCGAGACCGTAGTTCGAGTACGAGGACTTCAGGCCCTTGGCGCCGGTCGCCGCGACGGTCACCACACCCGGCAACTGGGTCGGCATGTCGAAGCACCTGCGCGGGTCGATCACCCGGTCCGAGGGGGTGCCGTCGTTCGGCGAGACCGGATCGGTGATCTCGTCGGCCGCCAGGTCGTAGCGGTCGTTGCCGGCCGCCGCGACGTTGACCACGCCCTTGCGCTCCGCGTACCGGGAGGCCCGGGTGACCGCGTCCAGCAGCGCCTTCTGGTCGGGGTCGTCGGAGCAGTTGAAGTACCACGGGTCGGTGTAGTAGCTGTTGTTGGTCACGTCGACGCCGTGCTCGGCCGCCCAGACGAAGCCGCACACGACGGCCTCCGTGTAGAAGTAGCCGTCCGGGGTGGCCACCTTGATGCCGGCGACCCGCACGCCCGGGGCGACACCCGTCATGCCGATCCCGTTCTTCGCGGCGGCGATCTCCCCGGCCACGTGGGTGCCGTGCGGGCTCTCCCCGGGGTTCGGGCGCCAGGCGCCGTCCGCCGTGTCCGGCTTGCCGGACACGCAGTTGACGGACGCGGCGCGGTTGAAGTTCGGCGCGATGTCCGGGTGGGTGTCGTCGACACCCGTGTCGATCACGGCGACCGTGACGTTCCGGCTGCCGAGGGTCTTCTCGTGGGCCTTGTCCGCCTTGATGGCCGGCAGGTCCCACTGCAGCGGCTCCAGCGGGTCCTGCCCGTCGGCCGCCTTCGCGGTGGCCGCGGCGAGCTGCCCGGCGTCGAGCGCCTGCGGGGCGCCCAGTTCGCCGGTGGACTGCGAGGGCAGCGGCCGGTGGCGGGTGGCACCCGCGGACTGCACCCCGGGCACCCGGCGCATGACCTCGGCGAAGTCGGGGGCGGACGCGTGCACGACGACCACCCCGATCCGGTCGTACGACGTCAGGATCGTGCCGCCCGCCTCGGCTATCGCCCGCCGCACCCGGGCCGAGGGGCCGTGTCCCGGGCGGATGTTGACGACGTAGCTGATCGAGGCGGCCGGGTCGGACGCGGTCGCGGCCGGCGTCCCGGCGCGCGGGGCGGCCGCGGCTGCGGCGTTCGGCAGGAGGGCGAGCACGGTCGCCAGGGCCATCCCGGCGGGTACGGCCAGCGCGCGGCGGTGGCGCGGAAGCGGAGCTGTCACGGTGTCAGTCTCTCCAGTTCGTGTGCGGGGGATGGGGTGGTCCGGAAGCGGTCGCCCCGGTGGGCTACTCGACCGCACGCAGCGCGTTGACGACGCCGAACCCGTAGAAGCCGTTGACCCGCGGGCCGCCGGAGCAGGTGGCGTCCACCACGCCGTCGCCGTCCGGGTCGTACGGGCCGGCCGGGCAGCCGGGGTTGTCGGCCTGCGCCTTGAGCAGGGCCCGCAACAGGGCGGGCGTGGCGTGCGGATGGGCGGACTTCAGCAGCGCGGCCACTCCGGCGACGTGCGGGGAGGCCATCGAGGTGCCCTGGAGGAACCCGTACGCGTCGCCCGGCAGCGTGGACAGGATGCGGCCGTTGTGCGACGGGGTGTCCGGGACCTGGTACTTGTCCCCGCCCGGGGCCGCGACGTCGACGGCCCCCAGTCCGTAGCTGGAGTAGTAGGACTTGGTGCCCTCGACCCCCACCGCGCTGACCGTGACCACGCCGGGCAACTGGGT
This sequence comes from Streptomyces sp. MS06, assembly GCF_047200655.1. Classification (NCBI taxonomy): domain Bacteria; kingdom Bacillati; phylum Actinomycetota; class Actinomycetes; order Kitasatosporales; family Streptomycetaceae; genus Streptomyces; species Streptomyces sp. MS06. Next base: position 132,123 of record NZ_JBJZOJ010000004.1, on the reverse strand, counting down.
CGGCAGGTCGAAGCACTCGTGCGGGTCGACCGTCCGGGTCACCGCGGACGAGTCGTCCGGGCTGGAGGCGTCCACGAGGGCGTCCGCGTCCAGGTCGTCGTCGGAGTTGCCCGCCGCGGCCACGTTGAGGGTGCCCTTGCGCTGCGCGTACCGCTGGGCCCGGTCGACCGCGTCGACGATGGCGCGCTGGTCGGGGTCGTCCATGCAGTTGTACAGCCACGGGTCCACGTAGTAGCTGTTGTTGGTGATCTCCACCCCGTGGTCGGCGGCGAACACGAAGGCGCAGACCACGCTCTCGGGGTAGAACAGCTGGGTCTCGTCGGGCTGCGCCACCGTGATGCTCGAGACCCTCACCCCGGGGGCCACCCCCGCCACGCCGATGCCGTTGCGGGCCGCGGCTATCTCCCCGGCCACATGGGTGCCGTGGTAGTGCTCGGCGTCCACCGGACGCCAGGCGCCGTACGTCGTGTCGGCCCTGCCGCTCACGCAGTTCGCGGACTGCGAGGGGGAGAAGTTCGGGGCGATGTCCGGGTGGGTGTCGTCGACGCCCGTGTCGATGACGGCCACGGTCACCCGGCGGCTGCCCGGGTCGATCGCGGCGGCCCGGTCGGCGCCTATCGCACGCAGGCCCCACTGGTCGGCTTCCAGCGGTTCGCTGCCCGGCTCGGTCGACCGTGCCGCCACCCGGGAGGCCTCGGCGGGGGACAGGCGCTGCACCGCGCCCTCGTCCGCGGTGCCGGTGAGGTGCAGCGGCGCGGTGCGGGTGGCCCCCGCGGACTGCACGCCGGGCACGGCGCGCATCTTCCGGCCGAAGTCCGGGTCGGCGGAGTGGACGACGATGACGCCGATCTTCCCGTAGGCGGCCACGACGGTGCCGCCGTGCGCGGTGATCGCCCTCTCGACCGCACCGACGGTGCGCGGGGCGACCCGGGTGTTGACGACGTAGGCCAGGGCGGGGGCGTCCGCGGACCGGGCCGCCGGCGGTGTGCGCGGTGCGGCCGAGGCCGCCGTCGGCAGGAAACCGAGGGAGGCGGTCAGCGACAGCACGACCGGCACGGCGAGTAAGCAACCGCGTCTGGACCGCAGATGAGCCATGGGGTCTCCATTCATCTGTGCGCTGCGTCTGCGCGCCGTTTCCGGACAGGGGTCCGGAAACGGCGAAACGACACCTGCCCGGGGCACGGGTAGCGCTCGGGCAGGTACATGACGAGTGGTGCAGGGGCGAAGCTATCCCCCGTGCTCACCGGCCAGCAATCACTTGCCGCAATGCGACCGAAAGAAGAAGAGCCGACTTGAACCCGTCCCCGCGTGCCGCGGCGCCCCGGTGCCGGGGGACGCGAGCACGACCGAGCCCCCGCCGCCCGCATCCGCACCCGGCGACCCGACGGGAGGCGCCGGCTCCGGCGCCGGTCGCGGACCGGCTCCGGCGTCGGCACCGGCACGGGAAGCCGTCGGGGAGACCCGGTCGGGCGGCCGCGCCGGCCACTTCGTAGATGTCTACGGCGCGGCCGCGTCCCACCTCGTGGGATCGGGTCCGGGCCATTGTCGGCGCCGTCGCGTAGGCTCACCCGTGTCGGGAAACCCGTGATCTGCCGATCCACGACGAGGGAGGGGGCCCACGTGCTCATCGACACCTACGGCCGGGCGGCCACCGACCTGCGGGTCTCGCTCACCGACCGCTGCAACCTGCGCTGCACCTACTGCATGCCCGAGGAAGGCCTGCAGTGGCTCGCCAAGCCCGATCTGCTCACCGACGACGAGATCGTCCGCCTCGTCGGCATCGCGGTCACCTCCCTCGGCATCCGCGAGGTCCGCTTCACCGGCGGCGAACCCCTGCTGCGCCCCGGACTGGTCGGCATCGTCGAGCGGGTGGCCGCCCTCGACCCCCGCCCGCAGACCTCCCTGACCACCAACGGCATCGGCCTCGGCCGGACGGCCGCCGCGCTCAGGGCCGCGGGCCTGGACCGGGTCAACGTCTCCCTGGACACGCTCCGCCCGGACGTCTTCAAGGCCCTCACCCGCCGCGACCGCCACCGCGACGTGCTCGACGGCCTGCGGGCGGCGCGACAGGCGGGCCTCACCCCCGTCAAGGTCAACACCGTGCTGATGCCGGGACTCAACGAGGACGAAGCACCCGACCTGCTCGCCTGGGCCGTCGAGCACGACTACGAACTGCGCTTCATCGAGCAGATGCCGCTGGACGCCCAGCACGGCTGGAAGCGCGACGGCATGATCACCGCCGGAGACATCCTGGCCTCGCTGCGCACCCGCTTCGAGCTGACCCCGGAGGGCGGCGAGGAACGCGGCTCCGCACCGGCCGAGCGCTGGATCGTCGACGGCGGCCCGCACCGCGTCGGCGTGATCGCCTCCGTCACCCGGCCCTTCTGCGCGGCCTGCGACCGCACCCGGCTGACCGCGGACGGACAGATACGCACCTGCCTGTTCGCCACCGAGGAGACCGACCTGCGCGCCGCCCTGCGCTCCGGCGCACCCGACGAGGAGATCGCCCGGATCTGGCGCCTCGCCATGTGGGGCAAGAAGGCCGGTTCCGGCCTTGACGACCCGACCTTCCTGCAGCCCGACCGGCCGATGTCGGCGATCGGCGGCTGAGCGGACCGGGCGGACGACCCGACCCCGGGGGGCGCGGAGCAAAGAGGACCCACCCCTTCCCTCACCGCCTGTTCCCTCACCCGCCTGCCGCGACATCGCACGCGGCTCACCGCCTGCCGCGACATCGCACGCGGCGGCACACGGACGAGCGGACCACCGCGGACGACTACGACGCCCTTCGTGACACCACCGGCACCCGCAGGCGCGGCATGCCCGGCGCGCGGCGGCCGCCGCCGGCGGACCCCGCCGTCACGCCCCTTCCGGCGCCTCCCAGTCCGCCAACGCCACCACGTCCTTCAACAGCCCGCGCACACCGAGGAACCGCGACAGATGCTCGCGGTGCTCATCGCAGGCCAGCCAGGTCTTCCGCCGCTCCGGCGGGTGGATCTTCGGGTTGTTCCAGGCCAGCACCCACACGGCGGCGGCACGGCAGCCCTTGGCGGAGCAGATCGGGGTCTCGTCACTCACGGGGTCGTCTCAGCGGATTCGTCGCACGGCACGGAAAAGGCGACGCCGAGCAGCCACGGGGGGAGCTGCCCGGCGTCGGTCTGTCGCTCCGACGGGGGATGCGGAGCGCCTACGAAGTATGTCATGAGTCCCCGGTGCCGGGGCAGCCGAACAACATGATTGATCTGAGCTTTTCTTGAGCTTCCCACCGCACCGCCCCCGCGGCCGCGGGGACCGCGCTCAGGAGCGGTGCTCCGACGGCCCGCCCGCATCGTCCTCCGGGACCGATCCCGCGTACTCGCCCTGCTCGTCGTCCTCCGCACGCGGCGGAGCGATCATCGTCGGCGTCTGCGGGGTCACGAACGACGACGGCAGGGACGGCGCGTTCTCCCGCCCCGCGTTGGCGATCACCACGGCGATGTAGGGCAGCACAGCCCCCAGCACCAGCGCCACGATGGCGACGTACCGCTCCACGTTCCACAGCAGCACCGCGAGAATCACCGAGATCGTCCGGATCGCCATCGAGATGACGTACCGGCGCTGACGACCGCGGACATCCTCCTGGAGGCCCGCCCGGGCACCCGTGATCCGGACCACCCCGCCCTTGCCGCCGCCGCTGCGCCTGCGCATCACAATCCACCATCCGCCCGCCGGGGACACGCGCCCCGCTCCCGGTCCGCGTCCGGGCACGAGACCGCTGCCGGACACCCCCCACGGTACGCCGTGGCCCGGCCCCCCTCGATCTCGGGGCGCCCGCCGTCCCGGCCCCCGGCCGGCACCGTCACACCGGTGGCGGCCCCCGCATGCGCGGCGCGACCGACCGGCCCACACTCGTCGAAAGGCTCACCCGGAGCCGCTCGAGGAGGCAGCCATGGGCTGGTTGTGGGCGATCATCGTCGGTTTCGTGCTGGGACTGATCGCCAAGGCGATCATCCCGGGCAAGCAGCACAGCCCCCTGTGGCTCACCACCGTCTTCGGCATGCTGGGCGCCACCGTCGGCAACGCCTTCGCCCGCGCGGTCGGCGTGGGCGCCACCCGGGGCGTCGACTGGACGCGGCACCTGTTCCAACTGGTCGCCGCGATCGTCATCGTGTTCCTCGGCGACATGCTCTACATGGCGCTGTGGGGAGGCCGCAGACGCCAGGTCGCCTGAGCGCCGGCAGGCCGAGGGGGCGCCCTCCCGCAGCGGGACGGCGCCCCCTCGGCGCGCCTCGGCAAGCGCTCAGTCGCCGGTGACCTCCACCGCGGCCAGGTTCCGCTTCCCCCGGCGCAGCACCAGCCACCGCCCGTGCAGCAGATCCTCCACGGCCGGGACCGCGTCCTCGGCGGCCACCTTCGCGTTGTTCACGTAGGCACCGCCCTCCTTCACCGTCCGCCGCGCGGCGGACTTGCTCGGCACCAGTCCCACCTCGGCCAGCAGGTCCACCACCGGAGCCAGCCCGGGCACCCGGACGTGCGGCACCTCGGACAGCGCCGCCGCCAGGGTCCGCTCGTCCAGCGCGGCCAGCTCGCCCTGGCCGAACAGCGCCTTCGACGCGGCGACCACGGCGGCCGTCTGGTCCGCGCCGTGCACCAGCGTGGTCAGCTCCTCCGCCAGCGCGCGATGCGCGGCCCGCGCCTGCGGGCGCTCCTCGGTCTGCCGCTCCAGCTCCTCGATCTCCTCGCGGGACCGGAAGCTGAAGATGCGCAGGAACTGGGAGACGTCCCGGTCGTCCGCGTTCATCCAGAACTGGTAGAACGCGTACGGCGTGGTCATCTCGCCGTCCAGCCACACCGTGCCCGACTCGGTCTTGCCGAACTTGGTGCCGTCGGCCTTGGTGATCAGCGGCGTGCCCAGCGCGTGCACCACCGCGTGCGGCTCCACCCGGTGGATCAGGTCCGCACCCGAGGTGAGGTTGCCCCACTGGTCGCTGCCGCCGGTCTGCAGCGTGCAGCCGTGGCGGCGGTACAGCTCCAGGAAGTCCATGCCCTGCAGGATCTGGTAGCTGAACTCGGTGTAGCTGATACCCGCGTCGGAGTTCAGCCGCCGGGAGACGGCCTCCTTGGCGATCATCCGGTTGACCCGGAAGTGCTTGCCGACGTCCCGCAGGAACTCGATCGCCGACAAGCCCTGGGTCCAGTCCAGGTTGTTGACCATGATCGCGGCGTTGGGGCCGTCGAAGTGCAGCAGCGGCGCGATCTGGTCGCGCAGCCGCTCCACCCAGCCCGCGACCACCTGCGGGTCGTTCAGCGTGCGCTCGGAGGTCGGCTTCGGGTCGCCGATCAGACCCGTGGCACCCCCCACCAGCGCCAGCGGCCGGTGACCGGCCTCCTGGATGCGGCGCATCGTGAGGATCTGCACCAGGTTGCCCAGGTGCAGGCTGGGCGCGGTCGGGTCGAAGCCGCAATAGAACGTGACAGGACCGTCCGCGAACGCCTTGCGCAATGCGTCCTCGTCGGTGGAGAGGGCGATCAGCCCGCGCCACTTCAGCTCGTCGACGATGTCCGTCACGGTGCTCGTGTCTCCTCGGTGATCTCGGGCCGCCGCACGACGACCGCCTACGAGGTTATACGCCCCCTGCCCGGGCGGGCTCCCCTTTGTCCGCCCCGGCCGGCTACACCCCCCGGCTCACCGAGCTCATGTTGAAGTCCGGGACGCGCAACGCCGGCATCGCGGCCCGGGTGAACCAGTCGCCCCACTCCCGCGGCAGCGTCCGCTCGGTGCGGCCCGCCTCCGTGGCCCGGCCCAGCAGGTCGACCGGCGACTCGTTGAACCGGAAGTTGTTGACCTGCCCGGTCACCTCCCCGTTCTCCACCAGGTACACACCATCCCTGGTCAGCCCGGTCAGCAGCAGCGTGGCGGGATCGACCTCGCGGATGTACCACAGGCAGGTCAGCAGCAGCCCCCGCTCGGTGCCCGCGACCATCTCCGCCAGGGAGCGGTCGGAGCCCCCCTCCAGGACCAGGTTGTCGATCGCCGGTGTCGTCGGCAGCCCGGTCAGGCCCGCGCTGTGCCGGGTGGTCGTCAGATGCGCCAGCTCGCCCCCGCGGATCCAGTCGGTCGCGGCCAGCGGCAGCCCGTTGTCGAACACCGACAGGTCGCCCGCGGAGGAGTGGGCCACCACGAACGGCGCCGACTCCAGGCCCGGCTCGTGCGGGTCGCTGCGCAGCGTCAGCGGCAGCTCGCTCAGCTTCTCGCCCAGCCGGGTGCCCCCGCCCGGCGCGGAGAACACCGTGCGCCCCTCGGCCGCGTCCCGGCCGGACGCCGACCACATCTGGTAGATCAGCAGGTCCGCGACCGCGGTCGGCGGCAGCAGCGTCTCGTACCGTCCGGCGGGCAGGTCGACGTTCCGCTCCGCCCAGCCGAGGCGGACCGCCAGGTCGGCGTCCATGGCCACCGGGTCGACGTCCCGGAAGTCCCGCGTCGACTGCCCGGCCCACGCCGAGCGGGTACGGTCCGGGGACTTGGCGTTGGTCTCCAGGGTGCCGGTGGGCTGGTCGTGCCGCAGCCGCAGCCCGGTCGACGTGCCGAGGTACGTCGACACCATCTCGTGGTACGCGAACCCGTACAGCTCCCGGCCGCCCGCCCGCGCGCGGGCGAACGCCTCGCCGAGCGCCGGGGCGAAGTCGGCGAACACGGCCGAGGAGGTCTCCGCGGGCGCCTCGGCGAACCCCGGCGCGGCAGGCACGTCCGCGACCAGCGGCCCCGCGTCCTCGGCGGGCCCGGCCCGGCGCGCGGCGTCCTCGGCGGCCCGCACCAGCGGTTCCAGCTCGTCGGCCGTCACCGCCGCCCGCGAGACGACACCGGAGGCGGTGCCCTCCGCGCCGTCGACGGTGGCGATCACGGTGAGCGTGCGGCCGCGGGTGACGCCGTTCGTGGTGAGCGCGTTGCCCGCCCAGCGCAGGTTGGCGGAGGAGTGCTCGTCCGCGATGACGACGCAGCCGTCGGCCGAGGACAGCTCCAGGGCGCGCTCGACGATCTCGTGCGGCTTGCTGACGGGGGCGCTCATCGGCCGGCCTCCTGCGTGGTGTTGAGGATGTTGACGCCCTTGAAGAGCGCGGAGGGGCAGCCGTGCGAGACCGCGGCGATCTGCCCCGGCTGGGCCTTGCCGCAGTTGAAGGCGCCGCCCAGGACGTAGGTCTGCGGCCCGCCCACGGCGGCCATGGAGCCCCAGAAGTCGGTGGTCGTGGCCTGGTAGGCGACGTCCCGCAACTGCCCGGCGAGCCGCCCGTTCTCGATCCTGAAGAACCGCTGCCCGGTGAACTGGAAGCTCACCGCAGGGTCAGGGGGCATACCTCTCTGATCGGCGTTTGTGCAGGTCAGGCGGTTGTTCACGGTCTGCCCTCAATCCCTGTTCATACGGGTTGAAACCGGACTGTACGGGGTCTGGTGATGACCTGGTGTCGACCTCCGGGGCCCGCTGATGCGGGTCCTGGAGACCGGGCTCCGGATCGGATCAGAGACTACCCATCGGTCCCCCGGACTGGGCACGCGATTATCGCCCTGACCTGAGACTCTCTCCGGCCGCACGAGAACGCTCCCTGTGGGAGTGAGGAGCTGGGAAGATCGCACGGATAGGTGTCGGGCGCCGTACGCTCGAATCATGAGTGCCGACATTGGCAAGCGGCTCCAGGACACACGCAAGCGACGCGGCATGACGCAGCGTCAGCTGGCGAGCGAGTCGGGTGTGTCCCTGTCCTTGATCCGGAAGGTGGAGCAAGGGGAGCGGGCTGACACGCGACTGGAGACTGCGCGTCGGCTGGCGCAGGCCATGCGGGTGCCTACGACGAACCTCATTGCTGATCACGAGGACGCTCCCGAGGCGGCGCCTGGCGCTGATGATCGTTGGGAGGCTGTCCGGCATGCGCTCGTGGCGTCGGTACGGGCGGACGGTGTGACGGAAGAGCCGACCGTGGGCGGTGTCCGGGACGCGCTGGAATCAGCCCTGCCGATCTTCTCCGGTGATCGTTTCGCAGAGCTGAGTGTGATCCTTCCGCCCCTGCTGCGGGATGCTGATCTGATCGCCGGGAGCGGCCAGGAGGGGCGGGCCGTACGTGTTCGGCTCTCACAGCTCACAGGCTGGCTGCTCACACAGACTCGGCAGTTCGAGGCGGCCGACATCGCTCTGTCCCGGTCGCTGGAGGAGTCGTCGGATCGGCTTCAGGCGGCGGCGACGGTGAGCACACAGTGCTGCTCTTGCTGCGGCGCGGTCGGCTGTCTGAGGCAAGGGAGCTGGCAACGCGGTGGGCGGATGAGGCCGAGCCTCGCATTTCGCGGGCGACCCCGGCGGAGCTGAGCGCCTGGGGCTGGCTGCTGCTGCGGGCCTCTGCTGCTGCGATCCGGGACAACCGGCCTGGGGAGGCCGAAGACGCGTTGCGCTACGCCAACTCGGCGGCGGTCGCGATGGGGCGGGAGTTCGCTCCGCGCGACGACTTCTTGCAGGCGTTCGGGCCGATCACGGTGGCTCTGAAGCGGGCCGAGAATGCCACGATCGTCGACAAGCCGGACTTGGTGCTCAAGCTCTCGAAGCGCATCCCGACCAGCGGCATGCGGCCCACGTCCAACAACCGCAACCGCCACCTCCTGGACGTGGCAGAGGCGCACGCTCGGTCGCGGGACTACGCGAAGACGGTTGAAGTCTTGCAGGGGATCCGCGCGGACGCTCTGCAGTGGCTGCCTAACCAACGCTACGCGCGGGACATCTTCGGCCGAGTGATCGCGCGTCGGCGCACCCTCACGCCGGAGATGAGGGACTTGGCTGACGTGATCGGCGTACCGGTGTGACGCGGTGTGGCACTTCGGGCTGGCCCCCCATCGAAGTGCCATTGAGGTGTGTTCCTGCCGTTACGTAGCGTCATATGCATGGCGACCCAAGGCAGAGCAGCAGAGACAGCTGTCCGTGAGCGCATGACCACGGTCGATGCCGACGCGCGTCAGTGGGAGTACACGACCTGTGCCCCGGCCGGTGAGACGTGCCCGGCATGCGGTTTGCCGATCAAGACCGTTGAGAGCTGCCGCCGGGGGATGCTGTCTCGCCGGGACTCGTCTCCGATCGTGGCGTACCGGCACACGGCTTGCGCACCGAAGGGGGCGGGGCAGTGATCCCGATGGAGATCTACAAGAGCAGCAGCAAGAGGGCCGCTGCTGACGCGCATGAGGCGCTGCGGCAGGCGTTGCTGGCGATCGGGATTCCGGCGCGGGATCTTGGCCGGCTGGCTCCGCGCGTGGCGCCGGACGGCCGTCCGATGGTGGCGATGGGCACGTGGAACGCTGACGTGGTGCAGAAGGTAGCGGCGCATCTGATGGCGTCACCTGCGCACGTTCAGGCGCCGGGCGGCCGTGTCGTGACCGATCGCGCCCCGTGACGCGAGACGACTGATGCGCCAGTGCACCGCTACGGCCAAGGTGCCCTTCACTGAACTGCCTTTTCTCGCCGGACAGCAACGGGTCTTGGATGAGGACCTTGACGGCGCACCTGACATGGTGCGCGAGGAACGGGCAGATCACCGCCCGGGCGACGCCAAACCCGTGGACGGTCCGGACACGGTCACGGAACCTTCCTGGCGCTATGTCGGCTCCGGCTATACCCCCGGCGCGGCCGGCCTCGCTCTCGGCATTGCTGAGGATCACGCTCAGAGTCTTCAACTGGCCAGGCAGGCACGGGAGGACGTGCAGAAGTGGGGTGAGTGGCTGTGAGGGGCGGTAGCAACCTGTTCATGACGCCAGGCGAGGCGACGGCGGAACCCGGTGTGACCAAACGGGTCCTCATGGACTTGTACCGGTGCTGGGGCATCCCGTTCCTCAAGGTCGGCAAGCATGTCCGGTTCCGAACTCGCAATCTGCACAACTGGGTTGATGGTCGCAGCAGCAGGACTAGGCTGACGAACAGTCACTAACCAATCAACATGTGAGGGGTTAACAAGCGTGGCGACCATCAAGAAGGAAGACTGCGCCTGCCCCCGGCGCAAGAAACCCACGTGCGCTCACAAGCCGTACCGGGTGACGTACCGGGAGCCCGGGGGCGGGACAGGCAAGCCGCGACCGGTGGCCTTCAAGAAGCTCGAAGACGCGGAAGCGTTCGCCATCAAGGTCGAGCGGGACAAGGACTTGGGGACCTACATCAACCCCAAGAAAGGGCAGCGGACATTCCAGCAGGTCTGGCATGAGTGGGTTGAGGAGGGAACTCTGGAAGAGTCCTCGAAAAGGAACTACCAGAGTGTCTACGACAACCACTACGGGCCCTTCTTCGGAAGCAAGCCCATCGGCAGTATTACGCCGGCAACCATCCTGGAATGGGAGGCGGATCAAAAGGAGCGCGGCTACAAGGAAACGGGAATCAATGGGCGTAAGAATGTTCTCTCGTCCGTCTTTAACTATGCGGTAGCAGTCGAGATCATTGGCCGCAATCCGTGTAAGAAGGCGAACCCCCGTAGGCGCTCGGGTCAGCAATTAACCCCGGTCACCGGCGAAGACATCCCCACCATGGAAGAAGTTCTGGGTATCATCGCGGAGGCTCCGAAGCTGATCCGCGCTGGATTCTGGGCCATGGCGGGTTGCGGGACGCGTCCGGGAGAGGCCCTGGCGCTCTCCGATGAGTCCATGGAATGGGAGCGCAGCGTCCTCACCGTGGACCACCAAGTCTCGGCCTATGGCTGCCAGGAAATCTCTGGTTACCGACGCGGCGTGAAGCGGGGCACGAAGCATCGCGCCTTCGAACAGGCGCGGAAGACTCCGGTTCCCGAATCAATCAACGAGATCTTTAACGATCACATTGACGCCTTCGGGACATGGGGAGATCGGGGCTGGTTCTTCGAATCCCCCCGGCTGAATGACCGCCACCCGTCGTATGACTGGTTCCTGGACCAGTTCAAGGCGGCGGCCAAGCTGGCCGGGACTCCGCAGTACACCCCGAAGAGCTTCCGGCACTTCTTCGTCTCGGAGGCCATCCACGCTCAGATCCCGCTCTTCGAGGTGGCGGCGTGGGTCGGTCACCGGACCACTCGGACCACAGAGCTGGTCTACGGCCACCTTGTCCGCCGTGCCATGGACCGGGGCGCCCGCACGATGCACAACCGCCTGGGGCTCAAGCTGGAGCCCTTCAAGGGCCTCATCGTCCCGCCCTCGCTGACGCCCACGGAGGACGACATCGAGGACTGGGACGACGTGGCGTAGGTGGTTCGCTGTGATTACGTGTCGACCTGGTGCAGACTTCGGGCCGGATCGGTCGCCCTCTCAGGCGCGGCCTGACTCGTTCGCAGTGTTCAGAATGTTCACACTCCGAAACATTGCGGACGGGCACCCGTGAGACACGGAAGCGACTTGCCCAGGTTGGGCCTTTCCACAGTTGAAAGCCCCTCCTAGCACGTACGTCTGAGGGCCTCCGACAGCTTCCATGGAGCCCCAGAACTGAGGGGTGATCCCCTGATATGCAAAGTCCCTGACCTGCCCCTCAAGGCGGCCGTTCCGGATCATGTATGCCCTCTGACCCGTAAACTGGAAGTTGTACCGCTGCATGTCGATCGACCAGGACCGGTCGCCGACCACGTAGATGCCCCGGTCCACGCCCCCGATCAGGTCCTCGGTGGACATCCCGGCCGGATCCGGGCGCAGCGACACGTTGGCCATGCGCTGCACCGGCACATGGGCGGGGGAGTCGGCGAACGCGCATCCGTTGGACCGCTCGAACCCGGTCAGCCGGGCGATGCGCCGGTCGAGCTGGTAGCCGACCAGGGTGCCGTCCCGCACCAGGTCCCAGGACTGGGCCGCGACGCCCTCGTCGTCCCAGCCGACGGTCGCCAGACCGTGCTCGGCGGTGCGGTCGCCGGTGACGTTCATCAGCTCCGAGCCGTACCTCAGCTTGCCGAGCTGGTCGAAGGTGGCGAAGGAGGTGCCGGCGTAGGCGGCCTCGTAACCCAGCGCCCGGTCCAGCTCGGTGGCGTGCCCGACGGACTCGTGGATGGTGAGCCACAGGTTGGACGGGTCGACCACCAGGTCGTACGGGCCCGGCTCGACGCTCGGCGCGCGCATCTTCTCGGCGAGCAGTTCCGGCATCCGCGCCAGCTCGTCGTCCCAGTCCCAGCCGGTGCCGGTGAGGTACTCCCAGCCGCGTCCGACGGGCGGCGCGAGGGTGCGCATCGAGTCGAACTCGCCGCTGGAGGAGTCGACCGACACGGCCGTCAGTACCGGGTGCAGCCGCACCCGCTGCTGCGTCGTCGAGGTCCCCGCGGTGTCGGCGTAGAACTTGTTCTCGTGCACGGTGAGCAGGGAGGCGTCCACGTGGTCGACCCCGTTCGCGGCCAGCAGCCGGCCGCTCCACTCGGCGAGCAGCGCCGACTTCTGCTCACCCGGCACGGTGAACGGGTCGATCTCGTAGGAGGAGACCCAGGTCCCCTCGGCGTGCACCGGTTCGTCGGCCAGTTCCACCCCGCCGCGCTGCCCGAAGGGCGCGGGAGCCGCCCCCGCCCCCGCGTCGGCGGCCGCGACCACCTGCGCGGACAGCTTCGCCATCGCCACCGCCCGGGAGGCGACCTTCGCGGCGGCGTCCGGCGTCAGATCGACACCCGAGGCGAACCCCCACGCGCCGCCGTGCACGACCCGTACCGCGTACCCGAGGTCGGTGGTGTCCGACGAGCCGGCCGGGCGGGCGTCCCTGAGCCGCCACGACGCGCTGCGCACCCGCTCCAGGCGGAAGTCCGCGTGCTGGGCGCCGAGGGACCGCGCCCGGGCCAGCGCGGCGTCGGCCAGGGCGCGTAGCGGAAGGGCGAGGAACGATTGATCGATCTCATGGGCCACGGGCGGCTGCTCCTTCGGTGATGCGGGATGCGGATGTGGCGCGGTTCGGATGAGTGAACTATGTCGCCAAGGGTGGCGGCGTGGCCACCCGATAGTGACGGGAGCATGCGTGTCGAGGACCGGCGGGCAGGACCGGCCGCCGGTCGGGCCCGACGGGCGTCCGCGCTGCACGGGCGGCGTCGGCCGTCGACGTCGCGGAGAGGCGGTATCAGCCGGGCCTCCGCTCATGCCCCCGGGACGGAGGACTGACCCGGGGCCGAACTGTGGAAACCCGACAGTGACGTCATTGCGCCACTGTCGATGCCCGAATGCCCGAGTCCGTAAGCGGACCGATAGGTTTTCGGGGGAAGCCGCCTGCCCCGCGTGACGCCACGTGTGCGGCGGCCGTACGAGTCCGCTATGGAAAGGGTGATCCGTTGAGCCGCTCGGTTCTCGTCACCGGAGGAAACCGGGGCATCGGCCTCGCCATCGCCCGCGCGTTCGCCGACGCGGGCGACAAGGTCGCGATCACGTACCGCTCGGGTGAGCCCCCGGCCGTCCTCACCGAGGCGGGCTGCCTCGCCGTCAGATGCGACATCACCGACCCCGAGCAGGTGGAGCAGGCCTACAAGGAGATCGAGGCCGCGCACGGCAACGTCGAGGTCCTGATCGCCAACGCGGGCATCACCAGGGACCAGCTCCTGATGCGCATGTCCGAGGAGGACTTCGCCTCGGTCGTCGACACCAACCTCACCGGCACCTTCCGTGTCGTGAAGCGGGCCAACCGCGGCATGCTGCGCGGGAAGAGGGGCCGCGTCGTCCTGATCTCCTCGGTGGTCGGACTGCTCGGCTCCGCGGGGCAGGCGAACTACGCCGCCTCCAAGGCCGCCCTGGTCGGCTTCGCGCGCTCCCTCGCCCGGGAGCTGGGCTCGCGCAACATCACCTTCAACGTCGTCGCGCCCGGCTTCGTCGACACCGACATGACCAAGGCGCTCACCGAGGAGCAGCGCGCGGGCATCGTCTCGCAGGTGCCGCTCGGCCGGTATGCGCAGCCGGAGGAGATCGCCGCGACGGTGCGGTTCCTCGCCTCGGACGACGCCTCGTACATCACTGGAGCCGTCATTCCCGTTGACGGCGGACTGGGAATGGGTCACTGATCACCATGAGTGGAATCCTCGAGGGCAAGCGCGTCCTGATCACCGGTGTGCTGATGGAGTCCTCCATCGCCTTCCACGCCGCCAAGCTGGCCCAGGAGCAGGGCGCCGAGATCATCCTGACCGCCTTCCCGCGGCCGACGCTGACCGAGCGCATCGCCAGGAAGCTCCCGAAGCCGACCAAGGTCATCGAGCTCGACGTCACCAACCAGGAGCACCTCGGACGCCTGGCCGACGTGGTCGGCGAGGAGCTGGGCGGCCTCGACGGCGTGGTCCACTCCATCGGTTTCGCGCCGCAGGACGCGCTCGGCGGCAACTTCCTCAACACGCCGTTCGAGTCGGTCGCCACCGCCATGCACGTCTCGGCGTACTCCCTGAAGTCGCTCACCACGGCGTGCCTGCCGCTGATGCAGAACGGCGGCTCGGTCGTCGGGCTGACCTTCGACGCGCAGTTCGCCTGGCCGCAGTACGACTGGATGGGCCCGGCCAAGGCCGCCCTGGAGGCCACCAGCCGCTATCTGGCGCGTGACCTGGGCAAGCAGAACATCCGCTGCAACCTCGTCTCGGCGGGCCCGCTCGGCTCGATGGCCGCCAAGTCCATCCCCGGCTTCAGCGACCTGGCCGCAGTGTGGGACACCCGTTCCCCGCTGGAGTGGGACCTGAAGGACCCCGAGCCGGCCGGCCGCGGCATCGTCGCCCTGCTCAGCGACTGGTTCCCGAAGACCACCGGCGAGATCGTCCACGTGGACGGCGGTCTGCACGCCATCGGCGCCTGACCGGCGCACCGGCCGGGACCGTTCCGGTCCTGGCCGGGCGGGTCCGTCCCGGTCCCGCCCGACGGGGGCTCGTCCCCGTCCTGCCCGAGGGCCCGCGCTCGCTGGGACGCCGAACTTGACCAACGGCGTCTCGCTGGAGGCGGGCCCTCGCGGCGCTCACCCGTTCGGACCATCCGGCCGGGCGGTCGGGCACCCCGCGGCGCACTCTGGTCGTACGCGCTCACCTCGCGTGATCCTCCCCAGCCCGGCCGAGGAGGTCCCCCTTGTGCTCCTGTCCCGCAGCCTGGCCCCGGTGACCGTCGCCCTCCTGCTCCTGCTTCCGTACCACGCGATGCCCCAGGCGGCCGCGCACGTCCGGAGGCCGCAGGCCGCCCCGTTGTTCGGCGCGGAGTGCCGCACCCGGGTCCGCGGCTCCCACGTCGTCGCCTTCTGCCACAACCCCTACGTGGAGACCGACCGGGTCCGCCTGCACATCGAGTGCGCCCGCTGGTGGGACCTCGACACCGACACCCCGCCGGCCGACGCCGGCCCGGCGATGACCGTCCGCCTTTCCGGCCGGTGCTGGGCGGAGGTCGGCTCGGTGTGGGTCAGCCACCAGCGCCGGGCGGGCTGAACCGCTCCGGCCGGCACTGGAAGGGGTAGCGCGCCGCCTCGGCGGCGGCCGCAGCGGTGTCGCCCGCGCGGATCGCGTCCACCAGCGGGGCGTGGTCCATGAAGGACCCCGGGGTCAGTTCGCGGCCGACGTCCTCGCGCAGCCAGTCCCGCAGCACCTCGCCGAGGTCCGCGTACGTCGCCGTCATCACGTCGTTGTGGGAGGCGGCCACCACCGCCAGGTGGAAGGTCGCGTCGGCCGCCACGAACTCCTCGGCGTCCCCCGACGCCCAGGCCTGCTCGCGCCGCAGCAGCAGGGCGTCGAGCTGCTTCAGGTCCTTCTCCGAGCGCCGCTCGGCGGCCAGTCCGGCCGCACCCGACTCCAGGGTGGAGCGCAGCTCGGCGATGTGCCGCGGATCGGCGCCGGCGAAGCGGCGGTGCATGACGCCGGCCAGCTCGCTGGTGGCCACCACGTACGTGCCCGAGCCCTGCCGGATGTCCAGCAGGCCGTTGTGCGCGAGCGCGCGCACGGCCTCGCGGACCGTGTTCCGGGCGACCCCGAGCTGCTCGACCAGTTCGGGTTCCGTGGGGATGCGGGAGCCGACCGGCCACTCGCCCGAGGCGATCTGGTTTCGCAGGGTGGCGATGACCTGCTCGGAAAGGGCCGAGCGGCGGGGATGGGTCAGGGGCATGGCACACCTTCGCATGTGCGGGGCGGGTGCGCGTCGCGCGGGGAGGGACGACCAATCATCCCATGATTCTATGATGGGTCTCATGGCAAGCGAGGAAACCCGGCCGAAGACGACGGCCACCACCACCGAACGCCGTGCCTCCGCGTCCCGGAAGAGCGACGCCGACGGACCGCCCGGGTGGGCGCCCCGCCTGGTCGTCGTCGGCATCGTGCTCTCCGCCCTCAACCTGCGCCCCGCCATCACGAGCCTCGGCGCCCTGCTGGAGGAGGTCCGCGACACGCTCGGCATGAGCGGCAGCGTGGCCGGACTGCTCACCTCCCTACCGCCCCTGTGCTTCGCCGTCTTCGGGGTCACCGCCCCGCGGCTCGCCCGCCGCTTCGGCGCCGTCGCCGTCGTGTGCGCCGGCATGGCCGCCGTCGCCGCGGGCCTGCTGGTCCGGCCGTACACCGGGAGTACGGCCGGCTTCCTGGCCGCCAGCGCCCTGGCCCTGATGGGCATAGCCGTGAGCAACGTGCTCATGCCGGTCATCGTCAAACGCTGGTTCCCCGACCGGGTCGGCTCCATGACCGGCCTGTACTCGATGGCGCTCGCCGCCGGCACCTCCGTGGCCGCCGCCGTCACCGTGCCGCTGACCGGCGCGCTCGGCGGCGAGTGGCGGTCCGGACTCGTGGTCTGGGCGGCCCTGGCGGCCGCGGCCGTGCTGCCGTGGCTGCCGCTCCTGCGGGACCGCGGGCCGGCGGCCACCGCACCCCGGGCCGCCGCCCGAACCGCCGGCCGGCGGGGGCCGGCCCTCCCCGGCCGGGGGTCCGGGCCCGCGGGCCGGGGGTCCCTGCCCGCGGGCCGGAGGGCGGGGCCCGCCGGACAGCCGGCCGCGACTGCCGGACAGTCGTCCGGGCCCGCGGGCAGGGGGTCCGAGCAGGCCGGGCAGCCGCCCGCCCTGCGGATCACGCGCAGCCGCACCGCCTGGGCGCTCGCCGTGTTCTTCGGGCTCCAGGCCACCGCCGCCTACGTCACCATGGGCTGGATGGCGCAGATCTACCGCGACGCGGGTGTCCCCGCGGGCACCGCGGGCCTGCTCCTCGCCGTCACCATGGTCATGGGCGTGCCCCTGGCCTTCGTGATCCCGCACCTGGCCACCCGTCTGCCCCACCAGGGCCCGATCGCGCTCGCGCTCGGCACCTGCGGACTCGCCGGATACGCCGGTCTGTACCTCGCGCCCGCGGCCGGAGCCTGGGCCTGGGCGGTCCTCATCGGCATCTCCAACTGCGCCTTCCCGCTGGCCCTGACGATGGTCGGGATGCGGGCCCGCACCGGCGCCGGCGTGGCCCAGCTGTCGGCGTTCGCGCAGAGCACCGGCTACCTGATCTCCATCCCGGGCCCGCTCCTGGTCGGCGTCCTCTACCAGAACAGCGGCGGCTGGGGCCTGCCGATCTCCATGATGGCGGCGCTCATGGTGCCGCAGATGGCGGTCGGCTTCCTGGCCGGCCGCGACCGCACCGTGGAGGCGGAGGCGGAGGCGGTGCGCTGAGCCTTCCGGACGGGTGCGAGACTTGCCGTATGCCCGTCCTCGATCCGAACCCCCGCAACAGCCAGAAGAAGATGCTCCTGGTCTTCGGCTCCTTCTTCGCGATCTTCATCGTCATCGCCGTGGTCGCCACCCTCGCCTCACCGTGAGCCGCCACCCGGCCGGGTCGTGAGCCGCCACCCGGCCGGTCCCGGAAGCGGTGCCCGCCGGCGCCGGTAGGGGCCGGCGGCGATCCGAGGCGGGCCGTCGCGGTGGGGCTAACCCCCCTGTCCCCTAGGGGGTGAGGCTCAGGGTCAAGTGGGTGGATCACCGGATGGGGCGGCGGCCCCGGATTCCGTAGCTTCGAGATGTGGCCGCGAGAGGCGGACCACCGACCACTCGAGGACCGCGGAGGCACCATGTCGGCCCCAACGCACACCCCGCCCCACCCGTCGCGCGCGGTCGGCGCCGGGGCCCGGCTGCCCTGGTGGGCCCTGGTGCTGCCGACGCTCGCCTTCGTCGCCCTGCTCGCGCTCGTACTGAACCAGGCCGACGCACACGCGGCCACCGGCGACCCGGTACTCGCGCGTCTGCTGGAGCACCTGCGGGAACTGGCGGCCCGGCACTGAGGCGTCCCGCCAACTCCCTGCGCCCCTTGGCCTGTTTCGTGCGAAGCTGGATTCCATGAGCGTCGCAGAACCCCGCAGGATCGTCCTCTTCCGGCATGCGAAAGCCGACTGGCCCCCGGTGAACGACCACGAGCGGCCGCTCGCCGAACGGGGTCGCATGGACGCCGCAGAAGCCGGACGCAGGCTGACGGACACCGGCATCCCCTTCGACCTGGCCCTCTGCTCCACCGCGACCCGCACCCGCGAGACCTGGAAGCTCGCCGTCCACGAGTTCGAGCACCGGCCCAGAACCGTCTACGAGGAGCGGATCTACGAGGCCTCACCGGGCGAGTTGATCGCGCTGCTCAACGAGACCCCGGACGAGACCCGGAACCTCCTGCTGATCGGCCACAACCCGGGTGTGCAGGGGCTCGCCGAGGTGCTGGCGGGTTCGGCCGAGGCCGACGCCCGCGCGCGGATGAGCGACCGCGGCTTCCCCACCGCCGCCTTCGCGGTGCTGTCCTTCGACGGCCCCTGGAAATCCCTGGAGCCCTCGCTGGCTTCCCTGACCACCTACTGGGCGCCGACCGACTGACCCGCGGCCCCGCCCCAGCCCCGCCGCACGGCGAGGGCGCGGCACCGCCGCAGTGCCGGGAGCTCGCCGTCCGGTCGCCGTCCAGCCGGCGACCGCTGATCCGGAGGACCGCCGCGGCGTGTCGCCACCCCGCGGCCGGTGCCGGCCGTCCGCCGGTGCCGGCCGTTCACCGCCGTTCCGGTCACTCTCCGTCGAGGCCGTTCCGGTCACTCTCCGTCGAGCGTGTCCGCCGCCTCGACCTCCTCGCGGGGCACGCCCAGCAGGTACAGGACCGTGTCCAGGAACGGCACGTTCACCGCGGTGTGCGCCGCCTCGCGCACCACCGGCTTGGCGTTGAAGGCGACACCGAGACCGGCCGCGTTCAGCATGTCCAGGTCGTTGGCCCCGTCCCCGATCGCCACGGTCTGCGACAGCGGCACTCCCGCCTCCGCGGCGAACCGGCGCAGCAGCCGCGCCTTGCCCGCCCGGTCCACGATCTCCCCGGTGACCCGGCCGGTCAGCCTGCCGTCGGCGATCTCCAGGGTGTTGGCCTGCGCGAAATCCAGCCCCAGGCGGTCCTTCAGGTCGTCGGTCACCTGGGTGAAGCCGCCGGAGACCACCCCGACCTGGTAGCCGAGCCGCTTCAGCGTCCGGATGAGCGTGCGCGCCCCCGGCGTCAGCCGCACCTCGCTGCGCACCTTGTCCACCACCGAGGCGTCCAGCCCGGCCAGCAGTGCCACGCGCGCGTGCAGTGACTGCTCGAAGTCGAGTTCCCCGCGCATCGCCGCCGCGGTCACCTCGGCGACCTCGTCCTCACAGCCGGCGTGCGCGGCGAACAGCTCGATCACCTCGTCCTGGATGAGCGTGGAGTCCACGTCCATCACGACCAGCCGCTGGGCGCGCCGGAGCAGCCCCGCGCCGACCACGGCCACGTCCACACCCAGAGCGGCCGCGTCGATCGCGAGCGCGGTCCGCAGCGGTTCCGTCTCCACCCCGGACACCGCGAACTCCACCGCGGTCACCGGGTACTTGGCGAGCCGGAAGATACGGTCGATGTTGCCGCCCGCCCTGGTGATCCGGGCGGCGATCGCGGAGGTGGCCTCCGCGGTGAGCGGGTGTCCGAGCACGGTCACGAGGGACCGGCCGAGCCCGCGCGGCCGGTTGTCGCCGATACCGGAGATGATCTCCGCCTGCATCCTCATCGACTCGGCCCAGCTGTGCACGGTCGCCCGCAGGTCCCCCTCCAGGCCGCGCGCCGGCTGGGTGACGAGCGCGCACAGCACGATCCGGCCGCGGGTGACGACCTGCTCGATGTCGATCACGTCGAGGGAGTAGGCGGCGAGGGTGTCGAACAGTCCTGCCGTGATGCCCGGCCTGTCCTTTCCGAAGATCTTGACCAGGAGGGTCGGGACGTCAGAGGTCTCGGGAACCGGGGTCTGCGAAGCGCTCATGGTGCTCCCACCGTATCCGGCACGCGGTGCCGGACGCCCCCGAGGTCCGCCTGGCGGACAGGAAACGGCCGATGCCGGCCGGGTGGTGTGTGCACCGAGTCCCGACGGCGCTCCCGCGAGCGCCGGGCGGGACGCCGGGCCGGGTCAACGCGGCCGCTTCGGCTTCCCCGGCGGAGGCGGTGAGGAGGGCGGTGGGGGCGGAGGGGGAGCGGGGGGAGAGGCGGACGACCCGGCTCCGGGGGCGGGGGACCCGTCCGGGCGGCGCGCACCGGGCCGCCCCCGGCCGGCGGGGGGACGTGGCCCGAGCGGGCCGACCATCGTCTCCGCCGCGTGCACGTCCGGGGCCGGCGGAGGTGTGCTGCGCCCGCGAGGAGCGGCGGAGCCGGGCGGCGCGGACGCCTCTTCGCCCCGCTGCTCCGGCTCGGCCTCCGCGGGACGGGCGTCCTCCGGCTCCCGCAACTCCTCCCGCAACTCCTCCGGCACCCGCAGATACGGGTTCGTGTCGGGGTTGGGCGGCCGGTAGGAGGGCCTCGGCGTGTACGGTCCCGGACCGCCACGGGCCTCCTCGCGCTGCGGTGGGCGGTGCGCGGGCCATGTCGCCCGTCCCGCCTCGCGGTGGCCGGTCTCCGCCTCGTGGTACCCCGGTGCACCGCCGTCCCGCCCCCACGGAGGGCGGGGCCGCCCCGGCAGGACCGCGGCCGTAGCGGTCGCGGTCGCCGTGTTCGTCGCGGCTGTCGTCGCCGCCGCGCCGCGTGCCCGCGGTGCCGCCCGCCGGCCGGCCGCTCCGCCGGCGTACGCCAGCAGTGCGCCCGCCGCGCCCGCTCCCGCGCCCCACAGGGCGCCGAGCGCCAGGGCGGCCCCCGGTTCCCCGCGCAGTTCCATGCCGGTGCCGAAGGCGTCGAAGCCCAGCGCGGACAGGGTCGCGACCGCGGAGACCTCCGTCAGCCGGGCGAGCAGGGGCAGGGCCAGAGCGGTGCCGATGCCCAACCGCAGTGCGCACCACCCGGCGAACGCGAGCGCACCGGGCCTCCGCCGGCCCGAGCCGGCGCCGCCGCGTCCCGCCGCCTCCGGAAGCCCACGGCCCGTCGTCCCGTGAGCGACGCCCGGGACCCGCGCGTTCCCGGGCGGCCACGTCGACTCCCACGCCGCGGGCGCGCCACCCGGCGGCGTGCCCCCAACGCCCGCTCGCGGTGCTGGGCCCCCGCCGCCCGCCCCCTCCGGCGGGCTCCCCGCGCCGGCCCGCCCCGGTGGGTGGTCGGCCCCGGCGGCGGGCGGGAGCGGCGTCCGCACGGCCGTCAGCACCCCCGCCAGCAGCATCAGCAGTGCCGCGGCCACCGCCAGCAGCCACACCCGCCCGTCCAGCTCGGCGAGGCGCCCCACCGTGACGGTACGGTCCGCGCCCCCGCCGAGAAGCCGGTCCAGCGGGTCCGGCAGGAAGTTGGTCAGCACCCCGGTCGTCCGGCCCCGCCACGGGACGAACAGGCCTGTCGGCACCCCGAGCCACACGCCGTTCGGCGCGCCGAGGAGGGCCGCTGAGGCGATCCGCCGCGGGTGGTCGTCGCCGAGCGCCGCGTACCCGGCCGCCGCGAGCCCCGCCGCGACGGCGACCAGTCCCACGGTGACCAGCGCGGACGCCGCGGGCCGCACCACCCGGTGCAGGACCTGCAGCCCCGGCGGCAGCGGAGTGCGGCGGGACGCCAGCAGGGCGACCAGCAGTACCCCGGCCGTCCAGCCGACCCCGCCGAGCACCGTGGGGGCGGTCGCCACGGCGAAACGGACCGTCACCTCCGTGTGGACGAGGTCGCCCAGCCGGTCCGGGAGCAGCCCGCCGATGCCGCCGATGTCGCCGAGTCCGGGAATGCTGGGGCCGCCACCGCCACCGCCACCGCTGCCGCCTGTACCGTCCGGCAGCCAGGACCCCAGCGAGCCGCCGTCGACGGTGACCACGTCGTGCCCGGCCCAGGCCAGTCCGCGCAGCACCGCCGCGCACAGCGCGAGCACGGTGCCCGCCCGGGCCAGCAGTTCGGCCGGCGCGATCACGGCGCCCGCCCGGCGCAGGGACCGCAGGAAGAGCAGGGACAGCAGCAGCGCGCCCACCAGACTGACACCCAGTGGCGTGATCTCGACGGACGTGGTGGCCCGCGCACCGGTCAGACCGTAGGCGGAGACGTCAGCGGTAGGGGTGACCGAACCACCCGCGGCGAGCGCCACCACCGCAGCCGTCATCGGCCCGAGCGCCGCCGCCGAATCCGCCCGCAGCAGGTGCAGCCCGAGCGCCGCGGTGCCGGCCATGCCTATCAGGGCCCAGCTCACGGCGGTGACCGAGGAGAGCAGGACATCCCCCCACGGCACCCGTGTACGGTGCCGCGCCGTCCCCGTACCTGTGGCAGTGCCCATGGCAGACCCCCCGATCCGCGGTGCGGTGTGCGCCGCGCATGTCCCCCTCGCCTGGAATACCACTCTCCGGGCCGGTTTCAACCCCGTCAACGGGAACGGCCCATGTGGATACGCGGAGTTGCCGCAAGGTCCGACTTTCGGTCAGGGGGCCGCTCCTGAAATAGTTCCCCCCGATGTTCGACATCCCTAGACTCCCCGCGACGGGGGCAATTCGGGGGACAACTCAGTGGGGCATGGAGTGCCGGAACTCGTACTGGAATCAAACGGACGCACCTGGACGCTCGATCCGTCCAGGTCATACACCCTCGGACGTGATCCGCAGGGCGACATCGTCTTCGACGACGGCAGGGTGTCCTGGCGGCACGCCACGCTCGGCTTCAACGGCCGCAGTTGGGTCATCGAGGACCACGGCAGTACCAACGGCACCTTCGTGCAGGGCCGGCGCGTCCACCAGTGGGAGATCGGCGCCGGCACCGCGGTGCACCTCGGCAACGCGACCGACGGCCCGCGCCTGAGTGTCTCCGCGGCCGCCGCAGCGGCCGCCCCGCAACCTCGGCAGCAGCAGGACCGGCAGCCCTACGCCGCGCAGAGTGCGGGCTGGTCCCCGCCGGCGCCGCAGCAGGTTCCCGAGCAGCACAACGCCCAGCAGGCCGGGCGACAGCAGGGACAGCAGGCGCCGATCCCGCCGCAGCAGGCCCCGGAGCAGCACCACGCCGCGCAGCGGACGCCCGGTGGCGACGCGGGGGCGCCGCCGGTGCACGGCGACCGCAGCCCGACCACGTTCCACCAGTTCTCGCTGGGCCGGGTGATGCGCATCGGCCGTGCGCTGGAGAACGAGCTCGTCGTCTCCGACCTCCAGGTCTCCCGCCACCACGCGGAGTTCCACGCCACGCCGGACGGTCGCATGGAGATCCGCGACCTGGGGTCGCACAACGGCACGTACGTCAACGGGCAGCCGATCGCCAAGGGCGGCACGCAACTGCTCGGCCCGACCGACGTCGTCGGCGTCGGCCACTCGACGTTCCGGATCGTCGGCGACCGGCTGGAGGAGTTCGTCGACACCGGCGAGGTGTCCTTCTCCGCCCGCCATCTGACGGTCACCGTCGACGGCGGCAAGCAGATCCTCAAGGACGTCTCCTTCGGCGTCCCGGAGAAGTCGCTGGTCGCGGTCATCGGCCCGTCCGGCTCCGGCAAGTCCACCCTGCTGAAGGCGCTCACCGGCTACCGCCCCGCCGACCAGGGGGAAGTCCTCTACGACAACCGGAACCTCTACAAGCAGTTCGCCGAGCTGCGCCAGCGCATCGGCCTGGTGCCGCAGGACGACATCCTGCACAAGGAACTGACCGTCAGGAAGGCCCTCAAGTACGCGGCCAAGCTGCGGTTCCCGGCCGACACCACGGCCGCCGAGCGCGAGGCCCGCATCGACGAGGTGCTGCGCGAACTCAAGCTGGACGTCCACAAGGACAAGAAGGTCACCTCCCTCTCCGGCGGTCAGCGCAAGCGCGTGTCCGTGGCCCTGGAACTGCTCACCAAGCCGTCGCTGATCTTCCTGGACGAGCCCACCTCGGGCCTTGACCCGGGCATGGACCGGGACGTGATGCAGTTGCTGCGCGGACTCGCCGACGACGGCCGCACGGTGCTCGTGGTCACCCACTCGGTGGCCGAACTGGCCCTGTGCGACAAGCTGCTGGTGATGGCGCCCGGAGGGGCGGTCGCCTACTTCGGTCCGCCGGAGGAGGCACTGAACTTCTTCGGCTACGACACCTGGGCCGACGTCTTCTCCGCCTTCGAGAACTACCGCGACTACGACTGGGCGGGCCGCTGGAAGGGCTCGCAGCACTACCAGATGTACGCCGCGGACATCGACGCCGTCGCCCCGCAGTCCGTACCGGTGCCGGCCATGCAGGGGATGAAGCCGCCGAAGCCGCAGGGCTGGATGTCGCAGTGGGGCACCCTGGTGCGCCGCTACCTGTCGGTGATCGCCTCCGACCGCGGCTTCCTGGCGCTGATGGTGATCCTGCCGGCCGTCCTCGGCGCGGTGAGCCTGCTCATCGACTCCGGCAACAGCCTGCTGCCGAACCGGCCGAACCCGCAGACCGGGCGCATCATCCCCAACGGCACCGCCACCACGGTCCTGCTGATCCTCGCGGTCGGCGCCTGCTTCGCGGGAGCGGCCAACTCCGTCCGCGAGCTGATCAAGGAGCGGGTCATCTACGAGCGGGAGCGGGCGACCGGCCTCTCCCGGTCGGCGTACCTGATGTCGAAGGTGTTCGTGCTCGGCCTGATCACCGTGTTCCAGGGACTGCTGGTGGTGGTCATCGGCCTCTCCAGCCGTGAGATCCCGGACCGCGGCCTGGTCCTGGGCGGTGCCCCGCTCGTCGAGCTGTCGGTGCCGATCATGGCGCTGGGCTTCACCTCGATGATGTTCGGCCTGATCATCTCCTCGCTGGTGAAGACGGCCGAGAAGACGATGCCGCTGCTGGTGATGTTCGCGATCATCCAGGTGGTGTTCACCGGCTGCCTGTTCACCCTGCACGGGTCGATCGGCGCCGACCAGTTCTCGTACCTGATGCCGTCGCGGTGGGCGGTGGCCGCCGCGGGGGCCACGCTGGACTTCAACCGGATCAGCCCGCCGGCGAAGGGCGCGGGTACCGATCCGCTGTGGGACCACACCGTCGGCGCCTGGACCCTGGACATGGCCGCGCTGCTCGTGCTCGGTGTGGTGTGCGGCTTCTTCGTCGCGCGGTTCCTCCGCCGCCACGAGCCGGAGGTCATGCGCAGGTAGCGGACCCGTCCGTCCCGAAGGGCGGCACCCCGTCAGGGAGGTGCCGCCCTTCGGCGTCTGCGTGAAGAGGTCCGCGCCGACCTCAGTACGCGCTGTTGACGTTGTCCATGGAGCCGTAGCGGTGGGCCGCGTAGTTGCAGGCCGCGGTGATGTTGGCGACCGGGTCGTAGATGTTCCAGCTGGTGCCGGCGACGTGGTAGGTCTTGAAGGTCGGCGGGATGACCTGCAGCAGGCCCTTGGACGGGATGCCGTTGATGGCGTTGATGTCCCAGTTGTTGATGGCCCGCGGGTTGCCGGAGGACTCGCGCATGATGTTGCGGTGGATGCCGCTGTAGGAGCCGGGTATGCCGTGCTTCTTCATGATCGCCATCGACTCGCGGATCCACCCGTCGAGGTTGTTCGGGTAGGTCTTGACGGCGGGGCGCTTGGCGGACCGGCTGGCGGCCGCCTTGGCCTTGCGGGCGGCCTCGGCCTTCTTCTTGGCGGCGGCCTTCTTGGCGGCGGCCTCCTTGGCCTTGCGGGCCGCTTCGGCCTTCTTCTGGGCGGCGGCGGCCTCGGCCTTCGCCTTGGCGGCGGCTTCCGCCTTCTTCTTCGCCTTGATGGCCTCGACCTTCACGGTCGCGTTGGCGAGCTGGTCGGTGATGTCGGCCTTGACGCCCTTGATCTGCTCGGTGCTGTAGGCCACGTGCTGCGCCGGCGCCGCCTCGCTCGTGGTGGTCGTGTCGGCGCTGCTGGGCACCGCGGAGAAGGCGAGCGCCGCGACACCGAGGCCGGCGACACCGCCGAGGGCGATCCTGCGGTGCGGGGTGAGGGCGCGTCCGTGGCGGACGAGGGCACGCTTGTGGCGGGTGAGGGTGTTCTTGAGCATGACGGGGGGACCTCTTCGACGAGTTGCGCGGAGGTCGCTCACGTCCGGCGGGGACAACGGGCTCTGCCCGCACGAACGCCGCGGGCAGGAACCCGCGGCGCTGAGCGACGGCAGCCATTCTTAGCTCCCGCAAAATGTCCCGGCAAAGGTGTGACCTACGATGCCGGATAGTGGATCAGGTAATGGCAAATCGGGACAGACTGGACCGTCTGTGCCGTTCATGTCGGGCATGCACCTCTCCTATTTCGCCTCGTACGTGACCTGCGCCCTATGTGCGGGCTCACACCGGTCGGGAGGTTTCCTCACCAAGGGTTGCCCGAGCAATGCAATCCGTGAGGCCTCTTCACGGGAGGACGAGATGCACGTCGCCGAACTCGTGCCACAGGTAGCGCCCCCGCAGCGCCTCCTCGTAGGCGCGGTCGACGGCCACCCGTCCCGCGAGCGCCTCCAGCATCAGCAGATGAGAGGCCCGCGGTTCGTGCAGCCCGGTCAGCAGTCCGTCCACCACCCGCACCCCGCGCTCCGGCGTCACCACCAGGTCCGTCCACCCGGCCCGCGCGCGCACCACCCCGTCGGGGCCCGCAGCCGACTCCACGGCCCGCACCGCCGTCGTCCCCACCGCGACCACCCGCCCCCCTCCTCTTCCGGGACCGGGGGCGGGTCCGGGCCCGCCCCCGGCCCGCACGGCGTTGATCAGCCGTGCGGAGGCCTCCGGCACCGCGAAACGCTCCGCGTACGGCGGCTCGTGCGCCTCGGCCGAGGCCACCCCGGTGTGCAGGGTGACCGGCGCGAACTGCACGCCCCGGCTGACCAGCTCCGCGACCAGACGCGAGGTGAACGGCCGGGCCGCACTCGGCATCTCCGCGCTGCCCAGCCCGTCGGCCGACGGCAGCGCGAACACCGTCTGGTACGCCGAGAGCGGCTGGTCCCGGTCCGTGTACGCGTAGCGGATCGGCCGCCCGTGCTCGCGCAGCAGCCCCAGGACCCGCTCCCCGCCCGCCGCCGCCGACGCGCCCGCGCCGCTCGTCCCCGCGTGCGCCGCCTCCGGCCCCTCGGCCCGCGCCCAGCGCAGCCGGCTGCTCCGCCCGTTCAGCGGTTCCTGCGGCACCAGGCGCATGCCGCCCGGCAGCATCACCTCGCTCCCCGTGGTCCACGCACGCGCGCGCGTGGAACCGCGGCCGTCCGGCTCCCGCAGCTCCACCGCCCACCGTCCGTCGTCCCCGCAGGTGGAGAAATGGACCACGACCCGCACGCCACCCTGCCGGCCGTCCACCGCGGCCGCCAAGGTCGGGGAGGTGTTCACCACCAGCACGTCGCCCGCCCGCAGCAGCCGCGGCAGCTCGGCGAACCCGTGATGCGCCACCCGCGTCCCCCGCGAGACGAGCAGCCGCACCGCGCCCCGGTCCAGTCCCGGCCCGCGCTGCTCCGCCGGTACCCGCGCCGACAGCTCCTCGGGAACCCGCAGCCGCACACTCATCGCCTGACCGCCGACTCCGCCGGCACCGCGTAGCGGCCGCTCGCGGGCCTTTCGTCCAGCAGCCGCAGCAGCCCCGGCACCACCCGGGCGGGCTCGGGACGCGGGGCGTCGTCGTCCGGTACGGCCGCCGCGTACAGGTCCGTGGCCATGTCCCCGGGGTCGACGGCCCACACCCGCAGCCCCGGCTCCTCCTCGCCCAGCACCGCCGCCAGCCGGTCCAGGGCCGCCTTGGACGCCCCGTACCCGCCCCAGGTCTCGTACGCCTCGACCGCCGCGTCCGAACTGATCGCGATCACCGTGCCCGCGTCCGACGCGCGGAGCAGCGGCAGCGCCTCCTGCACCAGGCCCAGCGCCGACACCACGTTCACCTCCAGCGCCCGCCGCAGGCCGGCCGGCGGCAGCCCCTCCAGCCGCACCAGCGGCTCGGCGCCCAGCGCACTGGCGTTGTGCACCAGGAGATCCGCACCGCCCAGCCGACGGGCCGCCGCCACCAACTCCGACCGGTGCCCGCCGTCCGCGACGTCTCCGGGCACGGCCTCCACCCGGGTCCCGTGCACCGCCAGCCCGGCGGCCGCCTTCCGCAGCGGGCCCGGGGTGCGCGCGTCCAGCACCAGGTCCCAGCCGCGCCCGGCCAGCGCCTCGGCGAGCGCCCGCCCCAGCCCCTTGGAGGCCCCCGTGATGATTGCTACCGGCATCTCGCTCACTCCCTGTTCACTGCCTTCTCGGTCCACGTTCACTGCCTTCTCGGTCCACCGGCTTCTCGCCGTGTGTGAGGTGCGTGGTGCACGTGTGACGTGCGCGGACGCGGGCGCCCGCGGCGTCCGTGCTGCCGCGTGGTGCACCCGGTGCACCCGGTGCATGCGGTGCACGCCGTGCACGCCGTGCCTGTGATGCATGCGGTGCACGTGGTGCTACCGGTGCGCGCCGTACCTGTGCTGCTCCCGCTGCTCCGGCGGCAGGTGAGCGGCGGTGGGCCCACCGTAGGAACGGCGTCCTCGGCGCCGCCTCGGCCGCGGGCAGCAGCACGGCCGGTCCCTTGGCCCTAGTCCCGCGGCCCCGGCCGCCACCCGCCCCCGGGCCGATCCGCCCGCCCCGAACCCGCCGGTACCGTGAGGACATGAGCCACGCCCCCCGGTCCGGCCTCGCCGCGGTGAGTTCCGCGCTGCTGGCCATGAGCAGGCACCTCGAGATGCGGGACGTCCTGAAGACGATCGTCGCCTCCGCCCGCGAGCTGCTCGACGCCCGGTACGCCGCACTCGGCGTCCCCGACGACCACGGGGGCTTCGCCCAGTTCGTCGTCGACGGTGTCGACGAGGAGCAGTGGAAGGCCATCGGCCCGCTGCCGCGCCAGCACGGTGTCCTGGCCGCGATGCTCCACCGGGCGCAGCCCGAGCGGCTGGCCGACGTGCGCCGGGACCCCCGTTTCGAGGGCTGGCCCGCCGCCCACCCCGAGCTGACGGACTTCCTGGGGCTCCCGATCCGGGACGGCGACGAGACCATCGGCGCCCTGTTCCTCGCCAACAAGCGCTGCCCGGAGCGCGAGGACCGCTGCGGTTTCACCGACGAGGACGAGGAACTGCTGGGGATCCTCGCCCAGCACGCCGCGATCGCCCTCACCAACGCGCGCCTGTACGAGCGCAGCCGCGAACTCACCATCGCCGAGGAGCGCTCCCGCCTCGCCCACGAACTGCACGACGCGGTCAGCCAGAAGCTGTTCTCCCTGCGCCTGACCGCGCAGGCCGCCGCCCGCCTCGTCGACCGGGACCCGCCCCGCGCCAAGGGCGAGCTCCAGCAGGTCGCCGCGCTCGCCGCCGAGGCGGCCGAGGAACTGCGCGCCGCGGTGGTGGAGCTGCGGCCCGCGGCCCTCGACGAGGACGGCCTGGCCGCCACCCTCCGTACCCAGATCCAGGTCCTCGACCGCGCCCACACCGCCCGCGTCACCTTCGTCCACGGCGATCCGCGCGCGCTGCCCGCCGCGCAGGAGGAGGCCGTGCTGCGGGTCGCGCAGGAGGCGCTGCACAACGCCCTGCGGCACTCCGGGGCCCGGCGGGTGGAGGTGGTCCTCGCCCACCGCGGCCGCGGCGCCGTCCTGCGCGTCACCGACGACGGCGGCGGCTTCGACCCGGGAGCGGTGCGGCGCGCCGGACGCCATCTCGGCCTGGTCTCGATGCGCGACCGGGCGAGCGGGGTCGGCGGCCGCCTGACGGTGGAATCGGCGCCCGGCGCGGGCACCGCGATCGAGTTGGAGGTCCCCGGTGGCTGACGCAATCAAGGTGCTGCTCGTCGACGACCACCAGGTGGTGCGCCGGGGCCTGCGCACCTTCCTGGAGGTACAGGACGACATCGAGGTGGTGGGCGAGGCGGCGGACGGAGCCGGAGGCGTCGAACGCGCCGAGGAGCTGAAACCCGACGTGGTCCTGATGGACGTCAGGATGCCGGGGATGGACGGGGTCGACGCGCTGCGGCGGATGCGCGAAGCCGGCAACGCCGCCCGCGTGCTGATCGTCACCAGCTTCACCGAGCGGCGCACGGTCGTGCCCGCGCTGCGCGCAGGTGCCGCCGGCTACGTCTACAAGGACGTGGACCCCGACGCGCTCGCCTGCGCCATCCGCTCCGTGCACGCCGGCCACGTGCTGCTGCAACCGGAGGTGGCCGTCGCGCTGCTGTCCCCGCAGGAGGGCGGACCGTCCCACGGCAGGGCCGGCTCGCTCACCGAACGGGAGCGGGAGGTGCTCGGCCTGATAGCGGACGGCCGCTCCAACCGGGAGATCGCCCGTGCCCTGGTCCTCTCCGAGAAGACCGTCAAGACCCACGTCTCGAACATCCTGATGAAGCTCGACCTGTCGGACCGCACCCAGGCCGCGCTCTGGGCCGTTCGCCACGGTCTGTCCGGGTGATCGGCAACACGGAAGTTCCGCTTCCGGGCTGAGATTCATACCGTCGTGGGAATGTCACCCGGACGGCGTACCTCCGGATGGATCTCCGCCGTTCTCCAGTGCGTGCTGCGGCGACTGCCGCGGCCATCGCGAGGAGGACTGGGAAAGTGAAGAACCTGAAGAAGGCGGCGGCCGTGACGATGGTGGCCGGCGGGCTGATGGCCGCCGGTGCCGGGATGGCCTCCGCCGCCGGCGGCTCCCACGCCGACGGACACGCCGTGGGCTCTCCCGGGGCCGTCTCGGGCAATGTCGTCCAGGCCCCGGTGCACGTCCCGGTGAACGCCGTCGGCAACAGCGTCAACGTCGTCGGCGTGCTCAACCCCGCCTTCGGCAACCTCGGCGTCAACCACTGACATCCGCCGCGCGCCGGACCACGGCCTCCCGCCCTCCCGGTCCGCCCGGGAGGGCGGGAGGCCGTCCGGCCCTGCATCTTGTCGGCCCAATGATCCGAACGGGCCCTTGCGCGTCCACCCCCGTGCCCGCCGGGCCCCGACCGCGTTGATCAGCGCACGGCCCCGCGGCGGGTCGGACACGCACAACGCAGGAGGAACGTTTCCCATGAACATCGCCAAGAAGGCCGCCCTGGCCGTCACCGTCGCCGGCCTGGCGGCCGGTGCCTCCGCCGGTGCCGCCGTCGCGGACGCGGGCGCCGACGGAGCCGCCGTGAAGTCGCCCGGTGTCGGCTCCGGCAACCTCGTCCAGCTGCCGGTCCACGTCCCGGTGAACGCCGTCGGCAACAGCGTGAACGTCATCGGTGCGCTGAACCCGGCCTTCGGCAACCAGGGCGTCAACAACTGACGCACCCGGCACAGGGGGGGGGGGGGGGAGGGGGAGGAGGGGGGGGGGGGGGGGAGAGGGTGGGGGGGGGGGGGGGGGGGGGGGGGGGAGGGGGGGGGGGGGGGAGGGGGGGGGGGGGGGGGGGGGGGGGGGGGGGGGGGGGGGGGGGGGGGGGGGGGGTTTTCGAGGGGGGGGGGGGGGGGGGGGGGGGCGGCCCCCCCCCCCCCGACACCCGGGATCACGTTCTGCCCGACGCCGATCGGCCACCCGCAGCACATACGCGGGTGGCCGATACGCGTCGAACCCGATGCGAAGCGGCGCCACCGCCCGAAGCGGGCGGGCGCCGCTCTCGCATCGGCCCCGGCCGGCGCCGCCGCGGGGCGCGGCGGGCCCCGGCACGGAGGCGGACTGCTCCGACGGGGATGCCGCTCCGCTAATCCTCCTCGGCCCGTTCCAGGGACTCCTGCTGCGCGTCGACACTGGGGGTGACGGCCTCCGCGGCCTCCCCCCGGCGGCGGCCACGCTCGCCGAGGGGCCGGAGCTCGGCCTCCTCGATCTCCCGCAGCACCTCCTCCAGCGCCGTCCGGGCCGGTTTGCGCTCCTCGGGCACGATGCCCTCCTTCCGTACGTGATCGTCGCTGCGCGGCGCGGAAGCCCGCACCCACCCGTCCGCACGCCCGGCGGGTCTCCCGGCGCCCTGCCGCGCCCCGTTCAGCCGCGTGCCGCGGCGACGCGCAGCGGCACGGGTTCCCCGGACGGCGGCCCTTCCTCCGAGGCGAGCCGGCGCACCTGCGCCCACCACGACGGGCCGTCCTCGATGTACCGGAGGATCAAACCCTCGCGGATCGCCCACGGGCAGACGCTAACCGTCCTCAGCCCGGCGAGTTTCATCGCCGTGTGCCCGACCAGCGCGCCCGCCAGGCTCTGCGCGGCACGCGGCGGGGAGATGCCGGGCAGCAGGGCCCGCTCGGCTGCGGACAGCCCGGCCAGCCGGTCGATCGCCGCGCGCAGGTCGGCACGGTGCAGCAGCCGCTGAGCGAACGGACCGCTCCGCCCCGGCGCCGCCCCGCACAGCCGCCCCAACTGCTGGAAGGTACGGGAAGTGGCCACCGCGGTGCGCGGACCCTCCCAGCGGATCCGCGCCGACACGTCGCGTAACCCGTGGCGGACCGTGCGGCGCAACGCCTTCACCCGCTCCGGCGGCGCGGGGCACAGACCCCCGTCGAGGAACTCGTGCGTCAGCCGCCCCGCCCCCAGCGGCAGCGAGGCCGCGAAGTCCGGCAACCGGCCCCGCCCGAAAGCCACTTCGAGGGAACCGCCGCCGATGTCCAGCAACGCCATGGGCCCGGCGCGCCAGCCCATCCAGCGGCGGGCGGCGAGAAACGTCAACTCGGCCTCGACCTCACCGGGCAGAGTGCACAACTCGACCCCGGTGCGGGCGCGCACACTGCGCAGGACCTCCCGGCGGTTGGGGGCGGACCGGACCACGGCCGTCGCGAAGGCGAGCGGATCGGCGGCACCCCAGCGCGCCGCCGTGCACTCGGCCGCCGCGACCGCCTCGGCCAGCCGGTCCACGGAGTCGCCGGGAACGCGTTCCCCGGGCCGGACCCGTTCCGCCAGGCGGAGACGCCACTTCGCGGTGTGCACCGGCAGCGGCATGCCGCCCTGCGCGTCCGCCACCACCAGACGCACCGTGTTCGACCCCACGTCCATCACACTGATCCGCATGGCCTCTCGCGTACCCAGTTGCCGCGCCTCATACGGCACAGCGGCCCGGCCGGCCCCTTCGAACACCACGCGGCCGGGCGGAACATGCCCTGACGCCCGCTGTGTTCCCCCTCCCGGCCGTGCAGCCGCGAGTCCCACCACCGGCCTCCGCCGGAGCGGAACCGGCAGCGCGGGCGGGGAGGCGCAGCCGAGCGTCCCGGCAGCGGGCCTCGCGCCGGACTCGGCGGTCGGGAAACGGAATTGAACACGCGGCAGTGCCCTTCCGTACCTCCAGCCACCCGGGTCCCGCCGACGCCGCGCCACCGGCCGGCACCACGGGCCCCGTCCCCCCAGGAGGTCGAGAAGGTTGAGTCACAAGCGGATTCCGAAGCGCAAGGCGGC
Organism: Streptomyces sp. MS06; assembly: GCF_047200655.1. NCBI lineage: Bacteria > Bacillati > Actinomycetota > Actinomycetes > Kitasatosporales > Streptomycetaceae > Streptomyces > Streptomyces sp. MS06. The sequence continues at coordinate 98,616 of NZ_JBJZOJ010000004.1, read as the reverse complement.
CGTCGCGGCAGGCGGTGCGGCGGCACTCGCGGCGGCCGCACTGCTGCTCCCGCACGCCAACGCCTCCCAGCCGCGGGCGCCGCAGGCCGCACCGCGGACCCTGAAGGCGGCGGACGCCGCCGAACTCGCCGCGCAGCTTTCCCAACTGCTCGGCGACGGGTTCGCCGGCTCCTACTACGACAACGCCGGGAAGCGGCTCGTGGTCAATGTCGTGGCCGGCGACGGCAGCACCGCCGACGAGGCCCGCCGGGCCGGCGCGACGGTCCGCGAGGTCGACCACAGCATGGCCGAACTCCGCGCCGGGGCGAAGACGCTGAAGGAGAAGGCGACCATCCCCGGTACCGCCTGGGCCGTCGACCCGAGGACCGACCGGATCCGCGTCACCGCCGACAGCACCGTCACCGGCGACACCTGGGACAGGCTCGCGGCAGCGGTGCACGGCCTCGGCCCGGGCATGGCGACCCTGCAGAAGTCCGCCGGCACCTTCCGGACCTTCCTGTCGGGCGGCGACGCCATCTTCGGCGGCGGCGCGCGCTGCTCGCTCGGCTTCAACGTGACGGCGGGCGACGGCTCGCCCGCCTTCCTGACGGCGGGTCACTGCGGTGTCGCCGCCGACCGGTGGTCGGACCGCGCGAACGGGCGGCCGCTCGCCACCGTCGACCAGGCCGTCTTCCCCGGAGCGGGGGACTTCGCGCTCGTCCGCTACGACGATCCCGCCACCCCGGCACCGAGCCGGGTCGCCATCGGCGGCGGCCGGGCCGTGCCGATCAGCGGGGCCGGTGAGGCGACCGTCGGCCAGCAGGTGTTCCGGATGGGCAGCACCACCGGGCTGCACGACGGGCGGGTCCTCGGCCTCGACGCCACGGTCAACTATCCCGAGGGCACCGTGACGGGCCTCATCCAGACCGACGTGTGCGCCGAACCCGGCGACAGCGGCGGCTCGCTGTTCACCGGGAACGGGCTCGCGGTCGGCCTGACCTCCGGCGGCAGCGGCGACTGCACCGCGGGCGGGGAGACGTTCTTCCAGCCGGTCACCACCGCCCTGGAGGCGACCGGCGCCACCCTGGGGGACGACAGCGGCGGGGCCGCCGTCCAAGGAGCGCGGGAGACCGGCCGCGACCGCCGGGCGGCCCGCGCGCGGGGCGGCCCCGCCGGCGCGGGCGCCGCGGACCGCCCCGGCCCGGGTACCGCCGCCGGGTCCGACCCGGACCGGTCCCGCTGACGAGGCGCGGTCCGGCCGCCCGACCGGGGGAGCGGGCCCGGGCGGCGGAGCGGTGCGCTCCCGTGCCGGGTCAGCGCGCCCGCAACAGCAGCAGCGCGACGTCGTCGATCCGCTCCCGGTCGCCGTCGCCGCGCTGCACGAGCAGGTCGGCCAGCTCGTCCGGCGGCAGGTCCCCGGCGTCCGCCAGCCTCCGGCACAGGCCGGCCACCGCGTCCTCGATGTCCAGCCCGGGAGCCTCGACCAGCCCGTCGGTGTAGAGCGCGAGCAGGCAGCCGGGAGTGAACTCGACGTCCGTCGTCGGGTATCCGGCGGCGCCGTCGATGCCCAGCAGCGGCCCGCCCGCCAGGTCGAGGACCCGCACCCGGCCGTCCGGCCGGCGCAGCAGCGGCGGCGGATGGCCCGCCCGCGCCATCACGGCCCGTCCTCGCTCCGGATCCAGCCGCAGATAGAGGCAGCTGGCGAACAGTTCGGCGTCGAGGTCGATCAGCAGCCGGTTGGTGGAGCGCATCACCTCCGCCGGTGACTGCCCGACCGTGGTGTACGCGCGTACCGCGGTGCGGATCTGCCCCATCAGCCCGGCGGCGGTCACGTTGTGCCCCTGGACGTCCCCGATCACCGCGGCCGCCCGCGGCCGCGCGTCGAGCAGATCGTAGAAGTCGCCGCCGATGTCCATGCCCCGGGTCGCCGGGCGGTACCGGGCGACCGCGTCGAGCCCGGGCAGCCGGGGCAGCGAGTGGGGGAGCAGGGCCTCCTGGAGGCCGTGCGCGAGCCGGTGCTTGGCGTCGTACAGCAGCGCCCGCTCCAGCGCCTGCGCGATCAGCCCGCCCAGGCTGGTGAGCACCGCACGCTCGTCGGCCGCGAAGGGGTGTGGCTCGGCGTACGCCAGCACGCAGGTGCCGACCGGGCGGCCCGAGGCGATCAGCGGCAGGTAGGCCCACGCGGCGAAGCCGTCCGGGGTGGCCGCCCGGACCGGGTACAGCCGCTCCAGCTGCCGCCGCGACTCGAAGAACGCGGGCACCCCGCTGTTCAGGGCGTGCACGCCCGGGGTGGGCTCGGTCAGCGGCGTCCCGTCGAAGCGTTCCACGACGTGCGGATCGGGGTAGCCCCGGTGGCCGAGGACGTGCAGCCGCCCCGCACGCGAACCCAGCAGCACCACGGCCTGGGCGGTCGCCGCGGTGGCGAGCTCGTCCGCGACGAGCCGCACCACGTCCCGCACCCCGACCGCCTCGGTCAGCGCCCCGGCCAGGCTCATCACCTGCGAGACGGTGACCAGCCGGGACGGCGCGTCGTCCGCCTGCCCGCCCGGCCGCCGGAGCGCCGACACCGCCCGCGCCCGGCTGATCCGCACACTCAGCCCGTCCCTGCTCGGGTACAGCCGGAACGACAGCCAGGTGGCCGGCGGACGCAGTGCCACGAACGAGGTCGCCCGCTGACTGAGCAGGGCGGCGCGGTAGCGGTCCTCGTAACCCGGATCGTTCAGCCAGGGCACCGCCGCCCACAGGTGACCGCCCACCAGGTCGTCCACGCGGATGCCCATGAGCTCGGCCGCCGCCGCGTTGGCGAACCGAACCCGGCCGTTCAGATCGAGCGAGCACAGCCCGTACGGCAGCCGGGCGGCCATCCGCGCCGCCTCCACCGCGCCCAGGGAGCCGGTCACGTTCCCTGCGGGCGGTGCGGCCAGCAGGTCCGGCTCCGGTCGCGCGGGGCGGCCCCGGGCCGCCACGGACTCCAGCCGCAGCGTCAGCCGGCGGCAGGCCGAGGTCAGCTCCTCCCGCTCACGTTCGGACAGCTCGGGCGGATGCGAACCGGGCCAGGTCAGGAAGACCGCCCCGTAGACGGCGGAGTCGGTCGCCAGCGGCAGCGCGGCCAGTGCGAAGGCGTACGGCAGTACCACCGCCACGCGCGGATAGCGGCGGGCCATCTCCTCCTCGCCGCCGACCCACACCAGCCGGCGTTCGCGCACCGCCTCGGCGACCGGGACCGGTGCGTTCATCCCGATCCGCTCCCACGGTGCGGTGAAGGACCGCGGCAGCCCCGCCATCACCGCCATCTCCAGCACGGGAGCGTCGGGCGCGCGCAGGTAGACCCCGCCGGAGTGCGCCCCGACGCCGTCCAGCAGGGCGGCGAGCGCCGGCGTCAGCACCGGCCCCTCGGCGGCCGGCGCCGGTCCCGACGGTTCCGGGCCGGGCGTCTGGCCGTGGGTCACGTGTTCCACCTCCTCGCCCGGCCGCGGGAACCCCAGGGCTCCCAATCTGCCCTGCGAGCGCCCTCACCGCACGGCGAGCAGGGGAGGCCCGCCGGGCCGTGCGGTGTCGGCGCCGGCCCGGCGGCGGTGCGGACGGCCGGGCGGCACGCTCGACGGGACGCCCACGGCCACGCCCGCCGTCCGCTCGCCGCGCGATACCCACCGGGCAAACGCTGTTCGATCGCGTTCGATTACGGGTTCGGGATCTCGGGCGAGTCGCTGCAGGGGCTGCGCGCAGGCCTCACACGCGCTGTAATACGGACGTGGTCAGTGAGGGAACGGGAACAGCGGCGCGCGGAACGCGAACGCCGCATGCCGAAACCGCCCTCGCCTCGCTCACCGCCGAACCGGACACCCTCGACCGGGCGCACCGCGTCCTCGAACAGGCCCTCGTCTTCGGCGGCGCGGCCCTGGCCGCCCTGTACACCCCCGGCGAGGACGGCGAAGTGCTGTGCCTCGTGCAGAGCGCCGGCGTACCCCGGAACCTGTTCGGACTGCGGGACGGCTACGCCGCATCCGGCACCTCCGCGGCGGCGCGGGCCTACCGCGAGCGCCGGCCGCTGTGGCTCCGACCGGACGAAGCCGCCGACCCGGAACCGCCGCCGGCGCCGGTGGAGGAGTTCTTCCTGGCGGCCCTGCCCGTGCGGGACAACACCGCCGGCGACTGCGGCGGCTGCCTGCTCGCGGTGACCGAGAGCCCCGGCGGATTCGATCCCGAGGAGCGCGACTGCCTGGGACTGGTCGCCGACGCCGTGGGCTGCCCCGCGCCGGCCGAGCCCGCCGCGGTCGCGAAGGCCTCCGCGAACGCCTTCAGCCTCGCCATGGACAGCGGGCGGGTCGAGGTCGGCGACGGCATCCTGCGGCTGTTCGGGCTCACCCGGGCCGAGTTCGACGGCAAGGTGGAGAGCCTGCTCGGCCTGACCGTCCCCGAGGACCTCCCGTCGCTGATGTCCGTCGTCGAGGCAGGTCAGACCTCACCCGGCGACCGCGAGCTGGAGTTCCGCGTCCTGCAACCCACCGGACCGCCCAGGTGGCTCCTGCTGCGCGGCCGCTTCCAGCCCGGCGGCGAGGGGCAGCCGGCCCGTATGGTCGGCACCGTCGCCGACGCCTCCACACTCCGGTCGGACGTCACCGACGTGTCCCGCGTCCAGCGGCTGGCCGCCGCGCTCGCGACCGCCGGCACCGTCCGCGACGTCAGCCAGGCCGTCGTGGGCGCCCTGCGCCGCCCGCTGCGGGCGGACCGGATCGCGCTCGCCGAACTGGAGGGCGACCGCCTCGTCGTGACCGTCCTGGACCCGCCCACCCCGGAGGAGTGGCCCGAGGTGTGGCGGCGGGAGTGGCGCAGCGAGTGGCCGGACGCACCGGTGCGCACCATGCCCACCCTCGCCGCCGCCCTGAACGAGGGCCGCGCCCAGATCTGGCCCGCCGGCACGGCACTGGAGCCCGCCCTCGCCGAGGTCGGCCCCGGCGGGCTGGCCGTGCTGCCGCTGCCCGCCGGCAGCCGCATGGTCGGCGCCTGCCTCATCGGCTGGGACACCCCGCACGACTTCGGCCCCGACGAGCGCGCGCTGCTCACCGCCTCCGCGGGCCTCGCCGGACAGGCCCTGATGCGCGCCCACGCCCTCGACGCCGAGCACGAACTCGTCGGCATGCTCCAGCGCCAGTTGCTCCCCCGCCGCCTGCCCGCGCTGCCCGGCGCGGTCGCCGTCGCACGCTACCTGCCCGCCACCGCCGGACTGGAGGTGGGCGGCGACTGGTACGACGTGATCCCGCTCCCCGACAACCACGTCGCCCTCGTCATCGGCGACGTCCAGGGCCACAGCACGGCCGCGGCCACCCTGATGGGCCAGATGCGCACCGCGCTCCGCGCCTACGCCGTGGAGGGGCACCCCCCGGACGTGGTGGTCGCCCACGCCAACCGGCTGCTGGCCGACCTGGAGACCGACCTCTTCGCCACCTGCTGCTACGTCGACGTCGACATGGAGGAGGGCGCGGCCTGGTCCGTCCGCGCCGGGCACCTGCCACCGGTACTGCGTCACCCGGACGGCGGAACGGAGGCCGTCGAGTCCGAGGCGGGCCCGCCCCTCGGCGTACTGCGGCAGGCCCAGTTCCCGCTCACTCCGATGGCCCTCGCGCCGGGCACCGTGCTCGCGCTCACCACGGACGGCCTCGTGGAGTCCGCCCACGCCGACATCGACGAGGGCCTGGCCCGGCTCTGCCGCGAGCTGGCCGCCGCCGACCCGGAGCACCTCGGCCCGATCGCCGACGCGCTGCTCGACAGCGCCCCGCGCAGCGACGACGTCGCCCTGCTCCTGCTGCGGTACGACGGGATGGCCTCGCGTCCGCTGCGGGAGAGCTGGACGGTGTGGCGGGTGCCGCAGGCGGTCGGCCACGCCCGCCGCTTCACGCGGCGCACCCTGCGGTCCTGGCAGGTCGCCGAGGCGGACCAGGACGCCGCCCTGCTCATCGTGTCCGAGCTGGTCACCAACGCCCTCGTGCACACCGACGGCCGGGTCCGCCTCGACCTCACGCTGGTCAACCAGCGCCTGCGCCTCGCCGTCGCCGACGCCTCCCCGCGCACCCCCGTCAAGCCGACCAGTATCAGCTGGGAGGCCACCGGCGGGCGCGGCATCGTCCTCGTCGAGGCCATGTCGGACGCCTGGGGGACAGTGCCGGTCAGCGGGGGCAAGCAGGTGTGGAGCGAACTGTCCCTGCGCCCGAGCTGAGCACTGAACCGACAGCACTCCACCGACAGCGCTGCTCCGACGGCCTCTCTCCGACAGTGCTTCTCGGGCGGTGCTTCTCCGACCCCGAACCGGGTGCCGCCCCCCGGACGCCGCTCCATTCCTCGCCCCGGGCGGCCTACCGCGTCCGGCCCGCCACGCCCGGCGCGGAGCGGGGCGGCGGAGCGGTCCGGCGTGCCCCGGCCGGGCGCCCGCGGGCACCGGCGCCGCCCCGCGGGACACGGGGCCCCGCCACTTGCGGCAGCGGACATACCGGTACATGAGGCACACTCGAGAGGCAGGGAGCCCTGTTTGGCCGTCGGGCCGGCGGGGACCCGCTCGAGCAGGACCAACACAGAGGGAAGATGAGACGCCGTGACTCCCCAGAACAAGGAGAGGGCCGTCGCAGGCCGTCCCGAGACCGGATGGGCGCGGGCCCGTCGGCTGCGCGCCCAGCGTGCCGTGCAGACCTGTGTCCCCGCGGTCGAGTCGGCCGACGGCGCGCCGGAGCCGCGGGCCAAGGAGAACATCGTCAGGGGCGAGGACTGATCCGCGGGCGGACCGGCCCCCGGGCCGGGCGGACCGTCGCCGTGGTCCACCGGTCCACAGTGTGCGGCGGACCGGCGGCCCCCGGCCGGGCCCGGCCCGGCTGAGCCGGTGCCCCTGGCCCCGGGGCAGCCGTGGGTTCGGGTCGGCAACTGCAGGATCCTTGCCGTCGTGCCGGTCTCGCCGAGCCGGGGGAAATCCGCTCGGAGCTCGCCGGGTCGCCGGGTCGCCGGGTTCCGAGTGCTCGCCGAAGTCAGGACGAGCGGCAGGCACAGTCTCACCTGTCGATCGACCCGTGGGCGCCGCGGCCGCGGCTCTGCTCCCGGCCGTCAGGACGCGTGACCGCGCGCGGGGTGGATCGCACCCGACGTGGCGGTCAGGGGTGCGCCGCTGCCGCTCCACCGCAGGGCGACGATCTCGGCGGCGACGGACACCGCCACCTCCTCGGGAGTCCGGGCACCCAGGTCCAGGCCGATCGGTGAGCGCAGCCTGGCCAGTTCCCGCTCCGTCACCCCGGCCTGCTCGAGCCGTCTCCTCCGGTCGTCATGCGTGCGCCGGCTGCCCATCGCGCCGATGTAGGCGGCCGGTCGGCGCAGCGCCTCCTCCAGCAGCGGCACGTCGAACTTCGGGTCGTGCGTCAGCACGCACACCACCGTGCGCTCGTCGGTGGCGGTGGCCCGCAGGCAGCGGTGCGGCCAGTCCGCGACCACCTCCACTCCCGGCGGGAAACGCCTCGGCGTCGCGAACACCGGCCGGGCGTCGCACACCGTCACGCGGTAGCCGAGGAAGTCGCCGATCCGGGCGACGGCCGCCGCGTAGTCGATCGCCCCGAAGACCAGCATCCGCGGCGGCGACGCGAAGGAGTGCAGGAACACCGACACGGCGTCCTCGCGCCGCTCGCCGCCCGGACCGTAGTGGCGCAGGCCGGTGGCTCCGACGGCGAGCCCGCCGCGCGCGTCGGCCGTCACCGCCGCGTCAAGGCCGGCCGCGCCCAGCGAGCCCACCAGCCGGTCCGGCCGGACGGCGATCGTCGCTCCGCGCCGTGCCGGGCCGTCGGTGACCGTGGCGACGGTCACCGGGTCACCGGCGGCCACCGCCTCCGCGACCGCGCCGAACGCGGGATCCAGCTCGGGCGTGACCGGCCGCACCAGGACGGTGATCTCGCCGCCGCAGGTGAGCCCGACCGCGTAGGCGTCGTCGTCGCTGTAGCCGAAGGTCTCCAGCCGGGACCGGCCGTCGGCGACCACCTCCTGCGCCAGTTCGAACACGGCTCCCTCCACGCAGCCCCCGGAGACGCTTCCCACGACCTCCTGTGCGGGGCCCACGGCCATGGCGGCACCCGGGCCGCGCGGTGCGCTGCGACTCACCGAGACCACCGTGGCCAGCCCGAACGGGACGCCCGAGGCGTACCAGCCGCTCAGCACCGGGAGGATCTCCCGCACGGTCCGCTCCTCTCGACGCCCCCGACCCGCCTGCCCGACCACCCCTCGGCAGTCGAGGCCGAGGGGGGCTGCGGAGCGGAGGCTGCGGAGCGGGCGTCGTCCGACACGGCAACGGGTGGCCGCGTTCCCGCCTCCGGCCGCTCCGCGGCAGCCCGAACCGGTCCGGCGGCGCCCCGGGACGCCGGGGCCTCCGCCGGAAGCACGCCCGGACGCCCACCCGGCGCCGCGCCCGGCGGGGGCGCGACGGTTGGCGGGCGTTCACGCGGTGAGGATGTGTCAGTCGTCCCAGGCCTCGATCATGATCTGCTCGGAGATCTTGCCGTCGCGCAGCGTGATCATCGACTCGGAGAGCACCCGCAGACCGTCCGGGTACTCGCAGGACTCGCTGTAGGCCGCGTGGTCCCCCTCGATCACGCACTGTTCCATCCGGTGTTTCAGATCGCGGCTGTAGACGTCGTTCAACACCTCGGCGATCTCGTTCCGGCCGTGCAGCACCTTCGGCCGACTGGGCTGGGCGTCCTTGTTGACGAGGCGAATCTGCGCGTCGTCCGCGTAGAGCGACAGCAGAACGGTCGCGTTCTCGCCCTCGACGGCACGGCGCAGGGTGTCGGCGTCGAAACCGGTGGGTGCGGTGGTGCCCATGATGACCTCCTCGGAGGGCCGCGGCCGAGTGTCCGGCAGGCGGGCCGCGTGGCGCCTCATTTCGAGGTTCCTCTGCCCGCACCGGCGCGGCAACCGCTGGGCCCCGGCTGCGCCTGTCGGGTGAGCGCTGCGGCACGGCCGTGTCCGCCGGGCCCCGGTCACCGTTGCTGAGGGCATGATCTCCACTCGTCGAATCCTCGCCGCCGCCTGCCTCGCCGCCGGGGTCACGGGCCTGGCCGCACCGATGGCGAACGCCGCCGACGCAGCCGCCCAGGACACCGGCAAGCTCAACCCGGTCACCACCCTCGACTCCCTCGCCGCCAGCGAGATCCCCGAGGCCCGTCGCGCGGAGCTGCCCCGGGTCTCCGAGCAGCTTTCCGGGCTCAACGGGCTGCAGAAGCTCAACGAACTGCACCAGGTGACCGACCTGGCCGCCCCGGTGACCGGTCTGCTGCCCGCCGTGGAGTACTGAGCGGCGGCAGTGCCGTGACCGCAGGGCGCGGCCGGGGCGCCCGGGGCGACGGGTGTCCGGCGTCACGACCCCGGATGCGGCGGGGGCCGCGCCCGCCGAAGCGGGCTTCCGGAGCGGGGCTTCCCGCACGGGCCCGGTTCGGAGCCGTTCCTGACGGCCCTGCGGAGGCGGGGCCGTGCAGGGTCACGGCCGTCGGGTTCAGGCCGGCGCGGGCGCCGCTTCGTCCGTAGCGCGCCACCTGCCCGGACCGCCGCCGCGCGCGTAGGGTCGGCCGGGGACCGCATGCCCGCCGACGGAAGGTTCAGCACCATGGCGCAGGAAGTACGCGGCGTGATCGCGCCCGGCAAGGACGAGCCGGTGCGTGTCGAGACGATCGTCGTGCCCGACCCCGGACCCGGGGAGGCCGTGGTCCGCGTGCAGGCCTGCGGGGTCTGCCACACCGATCTGCACTACAGACAGGGCGGCATCAGCGACGAGTTCCCCTTCCTGCTCGGCCACGAGGCCGCCGGCGTCGTGGAGTCGGTCGGCGACGGCGTGACCGAGGTCGGGCCCGGCGACTTCGTCATCCTGAACTGGCGTGCCGTCTGCGGGCGTTGCCGGGCCTGCCGACGCGGGCGGCCCTGGTACTGCTTCGACACCCACAACGCCGCGCAGAAGATGACCCTCTCCGACGGGACCGCGCTCTCCGCCGCCCTGGGCATCGGCGCGTTCGCGGAGAAGACCCTGGTCGCCGCGGGCCAGTGCACCAAGGTCGACCCGGCCGTCTCCCCGGCCGTCGCCGGACTGCTCGGCTGCGGGGTGATGGCGGGAATCGGCGCCGCGATCAACACCGGGAACGTCGGCCGGGGCGACAGCGTCGCCGTCATCGGCTGCGGGGGAGTGGGCGGCGCGGCCGTCGCCGGGGCGCGCCTGGCCGGAGCGGCGCGGATCATCGCCGTCGACCTCGACGACCGCAAACTGGAAACCGCCCGCTCCCTGGGCGCCACCGACGTCGTCAACTCCTCGGACGCCGACCCCGTGGCGGCGATCCGCGAGCTGACCGGGGGTTTCGGCGCCGACGTGGTCATCGAGGCCGTCGGCCGCCCCGAGACGTACCGGCAGGCCTTCTACGCCCGCGATCTCGCCGGCACCGTCGTCCTCGTCGGCGTGCCCACTCCCGAGATGACGCTCGAACTGCCCCTGCTGGACGTGTTCGGGCGCGGCGGGGCGCTGAAGTCCTCCTGGTACGGCGACTGCCTGCCCTCCCGCGACTTCCCCATGCTGATCGACCTGCACCGGCAGGGGCGGCTGCCGCTGGACGCGTTCGTCACCGGCACGGTCCGCCTCGACGAGGTGGAGCAGGCGTTCGCGCGGATGCACCAGGGCGACGTGCTGCGCTCGGTGGTGGTGCTGTGACCACCGCCCGCATCGAACGCCTCGTCACGTCAGGCACCTTCAGCCTGGACGGCGGCACCTGGGACGTCGACAACAACGTGTGGCTCGTCGGCGACGACGAGGAGGTCGTGGTCGTCGACGCCGCCCACGACGCCGCCGCCATCGCCGCCGCCGTCGGCGACCGGCGTCTGAAGGCGATCGTGTGCACCCACGCCCACGACGACCACATCGACGCGGCGCCCGCCCTCGCCGACGCCACCGGCGCCACCATCTGGCTGCACCCCGACGATCTGCCGCTGTGGAGGCGGACCCACCCCGACCGCGACCCCGACGCCCATCTGGTCGACGGGCAGGTCATCGAGGCCGCCGGAGCCGACCTGACCGTGCTGCACACCCCGGGGCACGCACCCGGAGCCGTCTGCTTGTACGACCCGGGCCTCGGCATCGTCCTCACCGGTGACACCCTGTTCCGCGGCGGCCCCGGCGCCACCGGCCGTTCGTACTCCCACTTCCCGACGATCATCGCCTCCATCCGGGACCGCCTGCTCACCCTCCCGCCGGAGACGAGGGTGCTCACCGGCCACGGTGAGCCGACCACCATCGGCGAGGAAGCGCCGCACCTGGACGAGTGGATCGCCCGCGGGCACTGAGCCCGCGGTGCCGGGGAACGCCCGCGACGGCATGCGGAACCCCCGGCACAGGATGTCGTGAGCATGCGCACGCGCCTCATCACGGCCGGTGCCGGACGACCCGGCCCTCGGCACCGCGCCGGGGCCGGTCCGGGCACGGCCGCGAGTCGGCCGCCCGGCCGCGCCAGGGCCGCGCAGGAGACACGTCCGGGTGGGGTCCGGGTGGGGCGTCCGGGCGGGAACGCCGCTACCGCCGGGACGTGAACTGGCCCACAAATCACCGGAGATGGGCGTGACCCTTCACACGTCCGAAATGCCCGAATGGTGGCTTTTCTCTGATCTCGTTCCGGGGTCCGGGCCCGTATGCTTCACAGCATGTCCACCAGTGTTGAACCCCTCTCCGAGCGATCGGCCGCGGAGGTCAACGAAGAGATCCGGGCCCTGTGGCGCCGATCCGGCGGGACACTGACAGGCGAGCAGCGCATGGAGTACCAGCGGCTCGTCATGGAGTGGGCCGCCGCGGCCCCCCAGTCGGCCGAGGCGGCCTGACAGCCGCCCCGCCGCGACCCCCGCCGCCTTCGCCTTCCGTGAACCGGCCCTGCGGGGCGGCCGCCCGGCCGGCCCCGCACCCCGATCAACCCCATGTCGTCGAGTAGTGGCGGCGAAACGCCTTGCGGTCCTGTTCCGCCCGGACGAACCGGGTGGCCACCAGTGCGATCAGGCTCCCCGCGATCACCAGCAGCCCGGGACCTATGTTCCGGGTGTCGGTCAGGCGCGCAGCCAGCGATTCCGTACCGGAGCCCCCGCCGACCGGCGCCGAAGAACCCGGCGCGGCCGCACCCGGGGCGAGCGCGCCGCGCCCGGCTCCGTCGGACGACATGGCCGCCCCGCCGGGCTGCCGGCCGCCATCGGCGGCCCCCGACACGATCAGCCGAACGCCCAGCGCCGACAGCGCTTTCGTCACCGGCTGGAAGAAGGTCGTACCCCCCGTCGTGCAGTCGCCGCTGCCACCCGAGGTCACCCCCAGGGCGATGCCCTCGGAGAACAGCGGCCCCCCGCTGTCGCCGGGCTCCGCGCAGACGTCCGTCCGGATGAGGCCGGTGACCGTGCCCTCCGGATAGTTGACCGTCGCGTCGAGACCGGTCACCTCCCCGTCGTGCAGCCCGCTGGTGCTGCCGCTGCGGAACACCCGCTGGCCCACGACCGCCTCGCCCGCACCGGTGATCCGCACCCCCGTCCCACCGCCGATCGCCACCACGTCCGCTCCCTCGCCCGCCCGGCCGCCCGCGTAGCGCACCAGGGAGAAGTCCTGACCGGGGAAGCTGGACCTGACCGTGGAGCCGATCCGCCGAGTCGCCGCGCTGTCGGCGAACCACACGGAACCCGCCGGCCCGCAGTGGCCGGCCGTGAGCACGAAGTCCCGCTGCCCGTCGGTCACGTTGAACCCGGCGGAGCAGCGGCCCCCGGTGGACAGGATCGGCCGCGCCCCGTTCAGTCGCGGGGTGAACGCGCCCCGGGTGCGCTCCATGGTCACGGATCCGCCGATGCCGTTCGCCAGTCGGGTCATCCGGGACCAGTCGGCGGCCGGGACCGTGCGGTCCCCCTGTACCACCACCCGGTTCGTCCGGTAGTCGACCGACCACGCCGTGCCGGGCACCCGCGGGGCCGACCGCAGCTCCGCCAGCGCCGACCGCAGCTCGTCCGTGCTGTGCCGGACGACCTTCGCCTCGGCGCCCGCCGCGGTCACCCGCGCGGCCGTGTCCCGGTCGGTGACCGCCACCACCGGACGGCCGTCCGCGCCGATCCAGCTGCCCGCCGTCCGCCCGGGGCCCAGCCGCGCCACCAGATCGGCGCCGATCCGTGCGGCCGACCCCGCGGAGCCGGCCGTCGTCCGCGACCCCGCCGGTGTCTCGCCCGCCATGGCCGCCTGTCCGACCATCGCCCCTCCGAGGAGTAGTCCGCCGACCGCTGTCAGCCGGGCGACCCGACGGATGATCCGTCGTCGTGCGTGCCTCATGCATGGCTCCCGAACCCCGAACGCGCGGCATCCCCACCGCGGGGCCCCTCCTGCCGTCGAGGGCCGCCCGTCCGTGATACGGGCCGGGCCGCCGCCGTGTTCACGCGGCACCCCGGTCGCCCCGCGCGGACCGTCCGCGTCCCGCGCGGACCGTCCGCGTCCCGCCCGGACCGTCCGCGTCCCGCCCGGACCGTCCGCGTCCCGCCCGGACCGTCCGCGTCCCGTCCAGTCCGTCCGCGTCCCGCCCGGCCCGTTCGCGTCCTGCACACGGGGCTCCGGGGCCGCGGTCGCCCGCCTACACTCCCCGCATGGACTCCACGTCGCTCGCCCGGCTCGGTGCCGGCAAGTACCTGCTGCTCACCACCCACCGGAAGAACGGCACCGCCGTACCGACACCGGTGTGGGTGGTGCGCGACGGCGACACCCTCGGTGTGTGGACGGCCGCCGACTCCGGAAAGGTCAAGCGCATCCGTGCCGGCGGCGAGGTGCTGGTCGGCCCCTGCGACATGCGGGGCAGGCCCACCGGCGAGCAGGTGGCCGCCACCGCCGAACTGTGCGACCGGACGGACACGGCCCGGTACCGCGGGCTGATCGCCCGCAAGTACGGCCTCGTCGGGCGGCTCACGCTACTCGGCAGCCGGCTGCGCCGAGGTACCGACGGCTCGGTCGGGATCCGCGTCTCGCCGCGCTCCTGACCCCGAGCTGGGCCTGCCGGGGGAGCACCGGCCCGGGGCAGGTCCCCGGCCGGTGGCGGAGACGGCACCACGCTCCGGTCCCGCAGCGGTGGCGGAGGCCGCCCGCTCGGTCCCGGGGCGATGGCTGGCGGTGAGGCCCGGGCGGGGGCGGGCCGGGTCGCTTCGCGCGCCCGGGGATCCCGCGCCGGCAGCCGGTGTGCGGTCTCGCCCGGGAGGGACGGCGGTTCAGGTCCAGGCGCGGTAGGGCTCGTCGAGCAGTTGGAAGACCGGTTCGCCGCGCACCGGGTCCTTGGCGGTCGACAGCCGGACCCGGTCGCCGCTGTGGATGCCGATCGGCGGGCCCATCACCCTGCCCCGCACCACGAAGCCCTCGGCCATCTCGATCAGCGAGACGTTGCGCGCCGCGGGAGTGTTGCGGTGGACCACGCTGGAGTGGCGCACGGTGCCGATGCCCTCGCTGCGCTGCGTGCGCAGCTCGCTGCCCCGGCAGACCGGGCAGAGCAGCCGGTGGTAGGTGGCGGTGCCGCACCAGGTGCAGCGCTGGAAGACGATGGCCTCGGTGTCCGCGGACCGGGGTTCCAGGACGCCCGCAGGGGCGCCGGACGCCTGCTGAACGGCGGTTCCTGAGTGGTGGTACACGCTGGTCAACTCCCTGCGCTCGGCCGGAATCCGGCGTTCGCGGTCACCCCGCCACGCCGGTGCGCGGCCCACCGTGCGACCGTGCACGCACCACAGAGTATGGCACTCAGTGCCATAGGTAAAGGTACTGCGTACCCCGGAGGGCTGCGGAGTGGCGGATCAGCCGCGCCCGAGCGTCGCCTCGATCTCCCGCACCACCCGCCACAGCGGCGCGTCCCGGCGGGAGACCACCACGACGACGTCCTGGTCCGGCTCGCCGACCGCCGGCCCGCCGCTCGCGCCGAACGCGGCCCTGACGTACTCCAGGGCGTGGTCCACGGCCGCGCTCGCATCGCCCTGCCCGTCCGAGCGCAGCCAGGACCGCAGCGCGTTGTTGTGCGCCGCGACCACGGCCGCCGCGACCGTGTCGGCCCGCAGGATGCCGTCGGGCCGGCCGGCGTAACGCCCGCGCAGGTACTCGGCCATCGCCCGCTCGTAGCGCCACACCACCGACAACTCGTAGGCGCGCAGCCCCGGCACCTTCTTGGTGAGCCGGTACCGCTGCACCGAGAAGGCGGGGTTCTCGGCGTACATGCGCAGCACCCGGCGGGCCGCGTCGCAGACCCGGGCCACCGGCTCGTGCTCCGCGCCGCTCTCCGCGAGGAACGACTTCATCTCGGCGAGGCACCGCTCGTGGTCGGGGAAGACCACGTCCTCCTTCGACGGGAAGTAGCGGAAGAACGAGCGCCGGCCCACCCCGGCCAGCGCCACGATGTCGTCCACCGTGGTCTGCTCGTAACCCCGCTCCAGGAACAGCCGGAAGGCCGCCGTGACCAGCGCCTCCCGCATCGGCGGGCGGACCGCCGCCGTCCCCGTCCGGTCGCCGGACCCGGATGCCGCAGTGCTGGAGCTCATGGATGCGAACGTAGCATCCGCGAGTCAGGATGGCACTCAGTTCCCTCTCGGCAGGGTACTGAGTGCAAGGGGGGAGGGTGCCGGGGCCCGGTTGCCGTACCGGCCACGTAGCCTCGTCGGTGCCGCGGGCCGCAGCCCCGCGCCCCGCCGCCCGCAGGAGTCCCCATGCCCCACGCCCGCCGAGCCCGCCTCCTCTACGTCACGGACCTCGCCTACCCGGCCCGCGGACGCCGCTACGGCGACGAGGACGTCTTCCTCAGCTCCCGTCTGCGCGAGCGGTTCGACCTGGCGTTGTGCCATCCCCGGGACGCGGCCGCGCTGATGGACGGCTTCGACGCCGTCGTGGTCCGCAACAGCGGCCCGGTACTGGGCTACCGGCAGCAGTACGAGGTCTTCCGCGCCCGTGCGACGGCCGAGGGCGTACCGGTGTACAACCCGCTCACCGGCAGGGCCGACATGGCGGGCAAGCAGTACCTTCCGGAACTGAGCGCCGCCGGGTACCCCGTGATCCCCACCGTCGCCGGCGGCACGGGCACGGACCGCCTGCCGGACGCCCGCAGCTATGTCGTCAAGCCGCTGCTGGGCGCCGACTCGATCGGCCTGCAGACCGTCCCGGCGGGCGGACTCCGGGAGGCGGCCGCCGCGCCCGACGTCCTTGTCCAGCCGTGGCTCGACATCCGCCACGAGATCTCCTTCTGCTACGTCGACGACGTCTTCCAGTACGCCCTCTACGCGCCCGACCCGGCGCGCCGCTGGGAGCTGGTTCCGTACCGGGCCACCGACGAGGACCTGCGGTTCGCCCGGCGCTTCATCGACTGGAACGCGATGCGCCACGGCATCCAGCGGGTCGACGCCTGCCGGACCCGCGACGGCCGGCTGCTGCTGGTGGAGCTCGAGGACCTCAACCCCTACCTCTCCCTGGACGCCCTGGACGACGCCCGACGCGACGCCTTCGTGGCGGCGGTGACGGACTCCCTGCACCGCTTCCTGGCGGACGGCACCGCTCGCTGAGCCGGCGCCGGCGCTCCGGTCGCCGATCCGTGCCCGGCAGTGCTTCGGCGCGGCTACCGCCCGGGCCCGGGCTCCACCGGCACCCTTATGTCGAGGACGCACACGTCGTCGCGCTGCTCGCTCTCCAGGGCCGCGGCCAGCCGGGCGGCCGACGCCCCGGCGGTTCCCGGCCCCCTGGACGAGAGGGCGTCGACCAGCCGGGCGAAACCCTGGTCGATGCTCTCCCCGGGCCGCTCCACCAGGCCGTCGGTGTACAGCACCAGCCGGTCGCCGGGTGCCAGATCCAGTTGCGACTCCTCGAACACGGGCTCGTCGGTGGCCCCGAGTAGCACTCCCCGCGGCCGGGTGAGCAAGCGGGCGCTCCCGCCGCGCACCAGGACCGGTGGCGGGTGCCCCGCCTGTGCCCAGGCCAGCCGACGCCCGGCCGCCCGGTAGCGCGCCATGACCATGGTGGCGTTGCCGTGCGGTCCCGGTGCGTGCCTCAGCAGCGAGTTCAGCCGGGCGAGGGCGCCGGTCAGGGAGGAGCCGGTGCTGACCATGCCCTTGGCGGTGAACCTCAGCTGGGCCATCACGGCGACCGCGTCGATGCCGTGACCGGCCACGTCCCCGACCACGAAGAGGGCGTCCCCGCCGGGCAGTTCGATCGCGCTGAACCAGTCGCCGCCGACGTTGAGCCCGGACTGCGCGGGAAGGTACGCGACATCGACCCGCAGTCCGGCCAGCGACCGCGAACCGGCGGGCAGGGGAAGCAGGGCGTGCTGCAGCCGGGCCGCCACGGTGCGTTCGGCCTGCAGTGCCCCGTGCTGGGTCAGCACCGCCCGTTCGCTCTCGACGAGGGCGAGTTCGGCGCTGCGCTGCGCGGTGAGGTCCTGCAGGAAACCGTGCACCTCCACGGGGGTGCCGTGGTCGTCGGCGACCGCCTCCGCCACCAGCCGCAGATGCCGTACCCCCTTCGCCGTGGGAAGCCGGAACGGCAGGTCGAACGCGTGTCCGTCGCGCAGCAGCCGCCCGACGGCGGTGGCCAGCAGCGGCATGTCCTCCGGCACCGCGAGGGCGGCCAGTTCGGTCAGCCCGACCGGGCCGCGCGCCGGATCGCGGCCGAGGATCTCGCAGGCCTCGGCCGACCAGGACGCTTCCTGCGTGAGGAGGTTCCAGGTGGCCCAGCCCAGCCTGCCCAGCCGCTGGACCTCGCTGAGCCGCTGCTCCTGCCGGTCCGAGGGGTCGTGCCGGAGCCAGGTGACCACCAGCCGCTCCCCGAAGCGGGCCACCCGCGCCGAGTAGGTGGTGAGGCCGCCGGCCCCGGTGGCCGAGGTCTCCTGCTGGGCGAAGGGCTCTCCCGCGTACGGCTGCCCCGTGGCCAGGGTGTGCAGGCAGCCCCGCCACAGGGGTTCGGCGGTGACCGTCGGCCGGTAGTCCAGCAGCCGTACGCCCACCAGGTCCCGCCCGGCCCGGCCGGTGGCGTCGACCGTCTGCGGGGCCGCCGCGTCGATCCGGAAGTCCTCGATCTCCCCGCCCGGCGCGCGCAGCGGGGCGAGCAGCAGGGCGGCGCCCGGCAGGGCGTCGAACAGCTCCTGCACCACTTCCGTCGCCGTGTCGGTGCCGCGGTCGTGCGGGGCCTCCAGCACGCGCAGCCGGCCTGCGCAGAGCCGGACCACGGACCGCAGGTGTTCGCGGGTCCGGGGCGAGAAGGGCTCGTCCCGGGCGCGCAGGACTCCGAGCGCCACCTCCGCCCGGCCGCCGGTCGTCACCGGGAGCCACGCGCGGCAGGGCCAGCGCTCCGGAGACTCCCCCATCAGCAGGTACCGCCTGCCGGCTTCGTCGAGGTCCTCGATCCAGCACGGCTCCTGCGTCTGCAGGGCGTGCAGGGCCGCGACGGTGCTGAGCGGCGGCACCTGCCGCCACTGGGCGGCGAGCCGGTCGTCGACACCGGCGTGACCGACCAGCTCCAGACCGCCGGTGGGCAGGCGTGCGTAGAGCATGACGGCGTCGGCGTCAGCGGTCCGGGCGAGCTGCTCCAGCAGTGCCGTCGCAAGGCCCGGCAGGGTGTGCACGTGGATCAGGGACTGTCCCAGGCGGGCGAGGGCGGCGGCGTCGTGGACCGCGACCGCGCCCGGAGGGGCGGACGGTGCCGGCCCGGGGTCCGCGGACTCGGACGGTTCCGTACCCGACGGGCCCGGGTGCGGGGGCAGGCCGCCGAGGGTGACCCAGCACTCCTCCAGCAGGGTGCGCTCGCGGCTCTTGGCGCGCCGGAGCAACTCCTCGTACGCGGCGTCCGGGGAGCAGCCGGTCAGAGCCATCAGCGCGCCCTTGGCCCGTTCCAGGACCGCGGAGGTCGCCATGGCCTCGCCCATCCGGTCCAGCTCGGCGCGCTGGCGGGCCACCACTCCGGTGAGCGCGGCGAGGTCGGGCACGGTGTCCCAGTCGGCCGGTCGGCCCCGATCGCTCGTCACGGAAACGAGCATCGCACAGGGCGGCGGCCCGGATGGCGGTCCCGGGTATACCGATCCGGCGGCGGCCGCAGCCGCGGCCTGCGCGTGCGCGGCCCGCCCCGGCTGCCCGCGGCGCGGGCGGGGGCACCGGCGACGCCGGGTCGCGGTGTGGTGTCGCGCGGTGTCGCGCGGTGATCGGCCGGGCGGCGGGGTGTGCCGCGGCCGGTCAGCGCCCCGAACGGGGTCGGCCGGGTCCCGGGTCAGCGTCCCGCGTGGTGGTCGACCAGGGCCTGGGTCACCGCGCGCACGCTGCGTGCGATGTGCTGCAACTGCATGACCTCGGCGGCGTACAGCTTGATGGTGTGCTCGATGACGGACTCGGGAATGCCGAGCCGGGGCAGGTCGGCGCGTGCGGTCTGCAGGGCGGTCCGGGCCACCCGGGTCTCCTGCTGGACCTGGATCTGCGCGTGCCGGGCGAGCAGCACGGGGTGGCGGATGAGCGCCGGGTAGCTGGCGTAGCGCGCGGGTACCAGCTCGCGCAGCCACTTGGCCGCCGAGCGCTCCCAGTCGAAGGAACCCGGGGGCTTGACCTGGCACGGCCAGTCCGGGCTGATGCGCGTCGTCGTCAAGTGCATGTTCTTCGCTTCCGGCGTCGAGAGGGGTGGTCCGACGGATGGGGCGGCCCCGGTCCAGGGGATGACCGAGGCCGCCACGGGCGCGCGCACATGCGGTGCCCGACCGGACTCCCCGTTCGCCGACGTGGGTAGGGGACGGCGGCTGCGGGGTGGTGCGGCCGAGTGCAGTATTTATATATGCCGAGGACTTGGCAAGGCGTATGAAAACATTCATGCGCGATTTGAAAGGAAAGCTCCCGCACCGACCCATATGATCACGCTGTCGAGGCTCCGGCCGGCACCGCTGTTCTTCCGGTGGAAACTCAGTCGCGCAGGAAGAACTGGTGCTGATCCGCGATCTGCTCGTATTCCTCCAGCCTGGCCTGCACCCGCTCCGGACCGGCGTCCGTCATCGCCTGGAGCAGCGCCGCCGCCATCAGACCGGGCGCGGCGTAGGAGTCGAAGACCAGCCGCGACCCCGTCCCGGTGCTGAAGACGACGTCGCAGGCGTCGGCCAGCTCACCCAGGGACAGGTCGGTGACCAGCGCGACCTTGAGGCCCGCACCGCGCGCGACCCGGACCGCGGTCAGGGTCTCCTGCGCGTGCCGGGGCATCGAGAACGCCAGCACCCAGGTGCCGCCCGCCTCCCGCGACTGCAGCAGAGCGTCGTAGGCCACGCTGCCGCCCCGCGTCACCAGCCGGACGTCGGGGTGCAGACGGCGCGCCGCGTATGCGAAGTACTCGGCCAGGGAGGCGGAGATACGCAGTCCGAGCACCGTCAGCGGCGCGGACCGGGAGAGCCGGCGGCCGACGTCGATGACCTGGTCCGGGTCGGCGAAGTCCCGGCGCAGGTTCTCCAGGTTCCCGATCTCGGCATCGACGGCCGCCTGCAACTCGTTGCTCCGGTTGACCTCGGCCGGCCCCCCGCCGGCCAGCGTGCCCAGGGCGATCGACTGCAGGCGTTCCCGCAGCGCCGGATACCCGCTGAAACCCACCGCACCCGCGAACCGGGTCACCGAGGGCTGGCTGACCCCGACACGTTCGGCGAGATCGGTGATCGAGAGGAAGGCCGCCTCGGTGATGTTCTCGATCAGGTACTGGGCGATGCGCCGCTGCCCCGGCGACAGATGGGGCCCGTCGAACAACTCCCTCAGCCGGGACGTCGGTGACGCCTCCACCTCCGGCGCGGTCTTCCCAGAGGTGATCGCCGATGCCTGAGCGCGAGCCTGCTGCGGCGATGGCACGGCCGCGCCTCCTTTGTCTCCCACGGTGATTCAACATAGCTCACCGCACGCGCCGCACCGGGGCGCTACCGTGCCCTCCGGCGCCCGGCCCGACGCCGCGGCCCGCCCGCCGGCCCGCGCGACGCGGGTCCGGGGCTGCGGTGCGCGGGCGCGGTCACCGGCGGTAGAGGGTGATCGAGTGGCCGACCTCGTCGACCTGCCGGCTGCTGGCGAGGAGTTCGGCCAGCCGCCCGCGCGCCTTCGCCGCGGCCGAGTCCGACACCACGAGCAGCCCGTGCACCCGTGTCACGGGCACCGCCCGCGGATCGGCGGCGCGGATGCCGTAGGCCGACGGAACCCCGCTGCCCTTGTACACCAGCCACACCCGCTCGCCCGGGTACCGGGTGCGCAGTCGGTCGGCCAGCCTGCCCAGGTCCTGGCCCCAGTCCACGTTGGAGTCGTGCAGCAGCCGGTGCGTCGCGGCCGGCCCGCCGAACGCCTCGTTCGCGTAGGGAAGGTAGTACGGGAACGCACGCAGCGAACTGATCGCCACGGTCAGCGACAGCGCCACCGCGGCCGCGGACACCCGGCGCCGGCGCAACGCGCACAGGCACCCCGCCGCCACCGCCCCGAACACGGGCACGAACAGCGCGTACCTGGTGCCGAAGTCCCGCGCTCCCAGCATGGCCGTGGCCAGCAGCACCCCCACCGGTACCAGCACGTAGGGGGCGGCGGCCCGCAGCCGCCGCACGGCGACCAGCGCCACCCCACCCGCCCCCGACGCCGCGAGGAGGCCCAGCGGCGTCTTCACCAGCAGCGCCGCCGGCAGGTAGTACCAGAGCGACCCGGTGTACAGGCGGCCGAACAGGAAACCCTGCCAGGGCAGTTCCTCCAGCCCGAACTGGATCCGCACCCCGTCCCGGTAGGCCGGCGGGAACGGCAGCAGGTCCACCAGCAGGCCGCGCAGTCCGTGCACCGCCGGCACCTGCTCCGGGGCCCACCGCAACCGGGGATCGACCAGCAGGTACGAAGTCCACACGACCGCGACGGCGACCACCGCGAGCACGCCCGCGCCCGCCGCCGCCCGGCGCAGCGCCCGACGCCGGCCGGGCGCACCCCCGCGCCACACCGACACGCCCGCCAGCACCAGCAGCACCGGAACCGCGGGCAGCGCGCTCATCTTCGTGGCCAGGGCCGCACCGAGCGCGGCACCGGCGAGCGGCAGGAACCCGCGCGGGGACCGACGCGCCCGCCACACCAGCCAGACCGCCGTCAGCAGGAACCCGGTGGTGGGCGCGTCCAGGGTCGCCAGCGAACCGTGTGCGACCACATCGGGGCAGAACGCGTACAGCCCCAGCGCGCACAGCCCGCCCACCGGGCCGGCGAGATCCCGGGCGAAGGCGAACACCACGAGCCCGAACAGCAGCGTCAGCACGATCACCGGCAGCCGCGCCCACAGCATCAGCCGCCACGGATCGTTCCCCGACCCGTACAGCAGATGCCGGCCCAACGCGCCCTGGTCGCCGGTGAACGCCGCGTCGTAGTGCGGGTCGGCCACCGCCACCCCGACCGCGATCACCAGTTTGCCCAGCGGAGGATGCTCCGGGTTGTAGCGCAGCCGGTGCTCGTGCAGGTAGTCCGCGGCCGTGCCGACGTACACGGGTTCGTCGATGGTCGGTGTCTGCTGCACGGCCGTGGTGACCATCACGGCGGCCATCTGGCCCAGCAGCACGGCCACGAGAAGCGCCACCGCCCATCGCCGGAGCCCGCGCGCCGACCGCGTCGCTCCGCCCGGATCCCGGGCCCCGGCCGCGCCGGGAGTCACGTCGCGGCCCGCCGCGACCGCCCGCTGTCCGCCCACCTTCACCCCGTCCCGGCGCGGCCACCCGCACTGCGGCGGCGGGCGGCGGGACACGGGCACCCGGCGTCGAGCGTCCGTTCCCCCCGCGCCGACGTCCCGGCGCCTCGCGGCGGCAGCCCCTCTGCCGCACCGGGGAGTACGGCCGGCGGCGCGCCGCGGTTCACCCGGAGCCGAACCCTTCCGTCGGTGCCCCGCCTCCGTCGGTGCCCGGCCTCCCTCAGCGCTCCGCCTCCCTCAGCGCTCCACCCGCGTCGGCGCCGGGTCCTTCGGCACCGGTCCGGCGGCGGGCGCCGGGAGCGCGCCGGGCGGCTGCCATGCGCCCTGCGGCACGACCAGGTCGGCGCGCTCCCGGGTGCCGGCCACCAGGTCCGCGTTGCGCTGGTCGGTGCCCCGTACCCACGCCACCGCCTCCTCGTGCACCTTGCCGAACCGCTCGTGCCGGGCGACCAGCCGCCGCACCCGCTCCTCCTCGGGGACCTCGCAGAACCACACCTCGTCCAGCAGCGGCCGAACCCCCGCCCAGGCGCCCGTCGCCAGCAGCAGGTAGTTGCCCTCCGTCACCACCAGACGGGCGTCCGGCTCCACCGGCACGGCCCCGGCGAGCGGCTGCTCCAGATCCCGTTCGAACCCCGGCGCGTACACCGTCCCACCGCTTCCGTCCTCCTCGCGCAGGCGCCGCAGCAGCGCCACGTAACCGGCCGCGTCGAAGGTGTCGGGCGCGCCCTTGCGGCCGCGTCGGCCCAGCCGGTCCAGTTCGGCGTCGGCCAGGTGGAAGCCGTCCATCGGGACCTGAGCCACCCGGTTCGGGCCGTCGCCGTTCAGGGCCGCGACAAGCTGCCCGGCCAGTGTCGACTTGCCCGCACCCGGGCTGCCCGCGATACCGAGGAGGGCCCGGCGGCGGCGCCCGGCCAGTGCACGGGCCCGGACCAGCAGATCGTCGAAAGTCGGCGGCACACCGCAGAGTCTGCCACCCCGTTCGCGGAACCCGGCCCGCGGATGTGGCGTGTGCCACTCGGTAGGGGAGCGCCGGGACGGGAAACGTGTCCTGTATGACGACGGATCTCGGTCTCCCCGAAGCCATCCAGGCGTGTCTCTTCGATCTCGACGGCGTCGTGACCAGAACGGCGGCGGTCCACGCGGCCGCGTGGAAGGAGATGTTCGACGCCTTCCTGCGCGAGCGCGAAGGCGACGGCGCCAGGCCGTTCGACGACCACGACTACGACGAGTACGTCGACGGCCGCCCCAGAGCCGACGGTGTGCGGACCTTCCTCGCCTCGCGCGGCATCGACCTGCCCGAGGGAGACCCGGACGACCCGGCCGACGCGGAGACCGTGCACGGACTCGGCAACCGGAAGAACGTACTGCTGCTCGACAGGATCCGCACCGAGGGGGTGGAGGTGTACGAAGGGACCATGCGCTACATCGCGGCGGTCCGGGACCACGGGCTGCGCACCGCCGTCGTCTCGTCCAGCGCCAACACCCGCGAGGTGCTGCACGCGATCGGCGCCGAGGACCTGTTCGACGTCCGCGTCGACGGGGTGGTGGCCGCCGAGCGGAAGCTGCCGGGCAAACCGCACCCCGACACCTTCCTCGCCGCGGCAGCCGACCTCGGTGTCCCACCGGGCCGGGCGGCCGTCTTCGAGGACGCCCTCGCCGGCATGGACGCGGGCCGCGCGGGCCGGTTCGGCTTCGTCGTCGGCGTGGACCGGGCCGGGCAGGCCGACGCGCTGCGGGCACACGGCGCCGACCGCGTCGTCCAGGACCTGGCCGAACTGGGAGGCCACGCATGATCACCGAGCGTTCGTACGCAGTCGAGCCCTGGGCCGTCCGGGAGACCTCGCTGGACCTCGACCTGCTGGCGCAGAGCGAGTCCGTGTTCGCCCTGTCCAACGGCCACGTCGGCTGGCGCGGCAACCTCGACGAGGGGGAACCGCACGGCCTGCCCGGCTCCTACCTCAACGGCGTCCACGAACTGCACCCGCTGCCGTACGCCGAGGCCGGCTACGGCTACCCGGAGTCCGGCCAGACCGTCATCGACATCACCAACGGCAAGGTGCTGCGGCTGCTCGTCGACGACGAGCCGTTCGACCTGCGCTACGGCCGGCTGGTCTCCCACCAGCGGACCCTGGACCTGCGCCGCGGCGTGCTCGAACGGGTCTGCGAGTGGACCTCGCCGGCCGGATCGACCGTGCGGGTCCGCGCGACCCGGCTGGTCTCCCTCACCCAGCGGGCCATCGCCGCCGTCTCCTACGAGGTGGAACCCGTCGACAGCCGCTGCCGGGTCGTGATCCAGTCCGAACTGGTCGCCAACGAGAGCCTGCCCGACCCGGACGGCGACCCTCGGGCCGCCCGGGCACTGGAGGCGCCGCTGGAACCGGAGGAGGACTTCGCCGCCGGACCCAGGCTGCGGCTGGTGCACCGCACCCGTCGCAGCGGGCTGCGCGTCGCCGTCGCCGCCGACCACGTCATCAGCGGCCCGGACCAGACCACGACCCGCAGCGAGAGCAACTCCGACGTCGCCCGGCTGACCGTCACCTCCGTGCTGGAACCGGGCGAACGGCTGCGGGTGGAGAAGTTCGTCGCCCACGGCTGGTCCGGCGCCCGCTCCCGCCCCGCCATGCGCGACCAGGTGGAGGCGGCACTCGCCGCCGCCGGGCACAGCGGCTGGAGCGGACTCCTCGACGAGCAGCGCGGCTACCTCGACGACTTCTGGGCGCGTGCGGACGTCGAGGTCGACGGCGACGAGGAGATCCAGCAGGCCGTGCGGTTCGCCCTGTTCCACGTCCTGCAGGCGGGCGCGCGGGCCGAGCGGCGGGCCATCCCCGCCAAGGGCCTGACCGGCTCCGGCTACGACGGGCACGCCTTCTGGGACGGCGAGATGTTCGTACTGCCCCTGCTGACCTACACGTCGCCCGCGGCCGTGGCGGAGGCGCTGCGCTGGCGGCAGAGCACGCTGCCCGTCGCCCGGGAGCGCGCGGCCCAGCTCGGCCTGAGCGGCGCCGCGTTCCCGTGGCGCACCATCGACGGACGCGAAGGCTCCGCGTACTGGCCGGCCGGCACGGCCGCCTTCCACGTCAACGCCGCCATCGCGCACGCGGTCGTGCGGTACACCTCGGCGACCGGCGACACCGGGTTCGCCCGCGAGACGGGTGTCGAACTGCTCGTCGAGACGGCCCGGTTGTGGCGCTCGCTCGGCCACCACGACGCGAGCGGCACCTTCCACATCGACGGCGTCACCGGACCCGACGAGTACAGCGCCGTCGCCGACGACAACACGTACACCAACCTGATGGCGCGGGCGAACCTGCTCGCCGCCGCCGACGCGGTCGAACACCATCCCGAACAGGCGGCCCGGCTCGGCGTCGACGAGGAGGAGAGCGCCGCCTGGCGGGACGCCGCCGAAGCCGTGCACCTGCCGTACAACGACGAACTCGGGGTGCACGAGCAGCACGCCGGCTTCACCCGCTACCAGCACTGGGACTTCGCGGCCACCCGGCCCGACCAGTACCCGCTGATGCTGCACTTCCCCTACTTCGACATCTACCGCAAGCAGGTCGTCAAACAGGCCGACCTGGTGCTGGCCCTCTACACCTGCGACGACCGCTTCGACGAGGACCACATCGCCCGCGACTTCGCCTACTACGAGCCGCTCACCGTCCGCGACTCCTCGCTGTCCGCGTGCGTGCAGGCCGTCGTCGCCGCCCGGGCGGGCCATCTGCGGCTCGCCTACGACTACACCGCCGAGGCGGCGCTGATGGACCTGGCGGACCTGGAGCACAACACCCGCGACGGCCTGCACATCGCCTCCCTCGCCGGCACCTGGACGGCACTGGTGGCGGGCTTCGGCGGCATGCGCCGCGACGGGGACTCCGTCTCCTTCGCACCCCGGCTGCCCGAACGGTTCCGCGGCCTGGCCTTCCGCCTCACGGTCCGCGGCAGTTGCCTGCGCGTCGAGGTGGGCCCCGACAAGGCGACGTACACGCTGCTGTCCGGAGGGCCGCTCACCATCCGGCACCACGGAACACCGCTGACCGTGCACGCCGACGCTCCCGCGGTCGGCGCCGTCCCGCCGCCCGTACGGCGCCCGGAACCCGAACAGCCCCTGCACCGCACCCCGAACGGCCGCTGAGCCGGCCCTCCACCGGGGGCCCGGCGACGCCGCCGCGGCGGTGCGGGGTCCGAACGCCCGCACCCCGCGGCGGCCGGGGAGGGGTGCCGCGGCAGGCGCCTCCGGCGGGACTCCCGGCGCCACCGCACCGGCCGGGGGCGGGGGTTGTGCGCCGCCTGGCCGTACCGCGCGTGTCCCGGGCGCGTTCCGGGGGTTACCTTGGCGCTGCTCCCCGACCCGCGTCGCCCCGGCGGCGCTGCCCCGGGGCGCGGTGGACCCGACGAACCGCAAGGGGAGCACCTATGGCCGACCGCCTCGACCCGGCTTCGACCCCCGCACGGCCCCGCGCGGGAACCGCCCCCGGGGACGCCGGACGGCGCGGAGCGACCCCCGGACCCGACCCCGCGGCGTCCCGCGAGCGGAGCCCCTGCCCGGACTCCCGCCCGCGCGGAGCCGCCGCCGGCACGGGCGGGCAGGGGTGACCCCGCAGTCGTACGCCGACGGCCCCGCACGCCGACGGGCCCGCCGCCACACCCTCCTCATGCTGGCCCTGCTGGCCGTCGCCGCCGGCCTGGCCCGGCGCCACTGGCCGGTGCTGGAACGCGGGGTCCTGCGGCTCGCGGTCGCCGACCACGCCTGGCTCCTGGCCGGAGCCGCCGCCGCAGCCGCGACCTGGTTGTGCGCGGCGCTCGCACAGCAGGGCGCGGTCCGGCGGCCACTGCCACCCGGCCGGCTCGTCGCGGCGCAGTTCGCCGCCTGCGCCGCGAACCAGGTGCTGCCGGCCGGGCTCGGCGCGGGAGCGGTCAACCTGCGCTTCCTGATGCGCTGCGGTCTGCCCGCGGGC
The DNA here is from genome assembly GCF_047200655.1 of Streptomyces sp. MS06. Lineage (NCBI taxonomy): Bacteria > Bacillati > Actinomycetota > Actinomycetes > Kitasatosporales > Streptomycetaceae > Streptomyces > Streptomyces sp. MS06. The sequence goes on along the minus strand of NZ_JBJZOJ010000004.1, from coordinate 70,986 downwards.
CGGTCCGCGGCGGCGCTCGCCGTCAAGGCCGCCGCCGGCGCCCTCAGCCGCTGCGCCCTGATCGCCGCTCTCGCCCTGGCCCGACCCGGTGTGGTGCGCCTGCCGCCCGCCACCGGTCACGGCGCGGCCGTCGCGGCCGCCGCGCTGCTCCTGCTGGCGTCGGTGCCCCTCATCGGGATGCGGCCCCGCTTCCGGCGGGCCCTGGCCACCGTCGTCGCGGACATCCGTTCCGTGCACGCCCGACCGGTCCGCGCGGCGGCCCTGTGGGGAGGGTCGCTCGCCTTCCCGGTCCTGCACGCCCTCGTGCTGATCGCCGTCACCCGCGCCGTCGGCCTGCACCTGCCGCCCGTACTGGTCGTGCTGCTGTACCTGGCCGCGAGCAGTGCCGCCGCCCTGCTGCCCACCCCCGGCGGCCTCGGCTCGCTCGACGCGGCCCTCGCGCTGGCCCTCACCGCGGCCGGCGCCCCGGGCGACGCGGCGGCGTCGGTGGTCCTCGGCTACCGGCTGCTGACCGTGTGGCTGCCGTTCCTCCCCGGCATGCTCGTCCTGGGGCTGCTGGTCCGGCGCGGGGCCCTGTGAGGGTGGTGCCGGACCCGGCCGCGTCCCCCGTCCGGCCGGTCACCGCCCTCCCGGGAGGCCTCACTCGGAACGGGGTGCCGCGGAGCCCGGGCCGCCGGGCCCCGGGCGCGCGCCCCGAAGCCGGAGGGTCGGCCCGGCCGGGCCCCGGGTGCCGTCCCACGCATCGTGCGCGACCGCCGGGACGGCGGATAATGCCCACATGGGCCATCGACTCGCCGACGCGAGTTCCCCCGCCCGGCTGGCCGCCCCCGAGGAGGGCATCGGGCCGGACGAACTCGCGCTCGCCACCAGGAACCACGGTCTCCCCCTCGAGGCGCTCCGCCACGACGTCACCCCGCCCGGACTGCACTACGTCCTCACCCACTACGACATTCCGCACGTCCCCGGCGGCACCGACTGGACCCTCGCCGTCGGCGGCCTGGTGCGCCGCCCGCTCCGCCTGTCGCTCGCCGACCTGGCGGCGTTCCCGCAGGTCACCACCCGGGTGACGCTGGAGTGCGCGGGCAACGGCCGAGCCCTGCTCACGCCCCGCCCGGTGAGCCAGCCCTGGCTGGTCGAGGCGGTCGGCACCGCCGACTGGACCGGTGTGCCGCTGCGGCTGGTGCTGGCCGAGGCCGGACTGGACCCGGCGTCCGTCGACGTCGTCCTCACCGGCGCCGACCACGGTGTGGAACGCGGAGTGGAGCAGGACTACCAGCGTGCGCTGCCCGTCGACGTCGCCACCGGCTCCGCGCCCGAGGTGCTCCTCGCCCACGCCATGAACGGCGCCGCGCTGCCCCCGCAGCACGGTGCGCCGCTGCGGGTCGTCGTGCCCGGCTGGTACGGCATGACGCATGTGAAATGGCTGCGCGAGATCACCGTCACGGACAAGCCCTTCACCGGCTTCCAGCACACGGCCTACCGGCTGCGCCGGGAACCTGAGGAGGAGGGGGAGCCGGTCACCCTGATCGCCCCGCGCGCCCTGCTCGTCCCGCCGGGTTTCCCGGACTTCATGTCCCGCACCCGTGTCGTGCGGCCGGGGCCGCTCACGCTGGAGGGGCGCGCGTGGTCGGGGCGCGCGCCGGTGACCGGGGTGGAGGTCAGCACGGACGGCGGGTCGACCTGGCAGGAGGCGTCGCTCGATCCGGAGGGCGGGCACCGGTGGGCGTGGCGGAGCTGGCGGCACACCTGGACGGCCGTTCCCGGAACGCACGTACTGGGCGCCCGCGCCACCGACGCCGAGGGGAACACGCAGCCGCTGGACCCGCCCTGGAACCGGGGAGGCTTCGCCAACAACCTCGTCCAGCGCGTCCCGGTCCTCTGCCTCGCACCGGAGGACCGGCAGCACTGACCGGAGACAGGACCGGTACTGACCAGGGACCGGCACTGACCCCGGTGCCGGCCGTTCCCGGCGCAACCCGCGGGGACCGGCCAGGGCGGGCGCCACCACCGGGCCGGTACCCGCGGGTCCGGGCGGCCCGGACCCACCGGAGCGGTCGGCACCGACCCGGAGCGGACGGGTCGACCCCGACGGATCCGGATGGGCCGTGACGGACCCGGACGGACCTTGACGGAGCTTGATCGGTCCGACCGGCCGCGCCCGCACCGCCGACACTCAGGGCAGCAGCTTGTCCATGGCGGCCGAACCCTCCTGCGCCAGCTTCTGCCGCGCCCACTCGAGGTTGCGGGGGTTGATGTCCCGCCCGGCGGCCAGCACCAGGTCCTCCGGCGAGACGTCGGTGCCGGTTCGGGTGTGCAGGAGTCGGTCCGGGGTGGCGCGGTCCTGGGACGCCTGGGACGCGTCCGGCTGTGAGGTAGACATGATGTGGGTGCTCCTCCGGTCCGGATGGGTGCGGACCCGGTGGTGTCATCGGGTCCACTAACACCATTCACCGCCCGGGCCCGGCGTGCATCCGGAGGGGGCGGCGCCGCCCCTGCGGCGGCGGCCGTCCCGGGCCCCGGGACGGCGTCCCCGCCGCCTCCGCGCGGCGCCGGGCGCGCAGGGGCGGCCCGCCTCGTCCCGGCCGCCGTACCGGTGCGCCGTCCGCCCGTCAGCCCGGCGGATGCCGCTCGGGCAGCCGCCCGAGCAGTGCGGCCTCCGCCGCGGCGACCGCCGACTGGTCCCAGCGCCCCAACGGCACCGAGCCCAGCCGCCGCCCCGTCGGATCGAGCAGGTGCCCGGCCAGTTTCACCGGCCACAGGGTCACGGCGCGATCGGCCACCCTCAGCTCCGGTACGGACGCCACCAGCCGGGACTCGAAGGCGTGGATGTCGTCGATCGACCGCAGCCAGGCCGCGAGGAGCAGGTTGTGGGGGCCGGACAGGGAGGCGCACAGCCGGATCTCCCGCATCCCCGACACGTGCGCGGTGATCCGGGCCGTCTCGCCGGGCGGTGCCGCGCACCACAGGCTCACGCTGACCGGCCAGCCGGACAGGCTGCGCGCCACCTCGCACCGGAACACCAGTGCTCCGGAGTCCTCGAGTCTGCGCAGCCGGCGTCGGACCGTGGTGGGGCTGAGCCCGGTGCGCCGGGCGAGATCGGCCACGCTCTGCCGTACGTCCTCGGCCAGCACCTGCACCAGTTCCTGGTCGTCCCGGCGCACCGCCGAGCGGCCCGGTTCGGTCCGGCCCGCCACCCGCACCGGGCCGCCCCGGCCGCCGCCGGACAGGCGGTCCAGCCGCCACCGGCTGCCCTCGGTGTGCAGCGCGGTGGCGATCTGCGTGCGGCTGGCCGCGACACCGGGCAGCGTGCCGACGCGCATCCCGGTGTACCGGGCCAGCTCCGCCAGGCTGCCGAAGGCGCACGTCAGCACCAGGTTACGACCACCGGTGACATGCTCCACGGTGAACACGTGCGGATCCCCGGCGAGTTCGGCGGCCACTTCGTACAGGCGGCCCGGCGCGCAGTCGACCTCGACGAAGGCGACGATCAGCGGCACGCCCTCCAGCCCCGTGGGGTAGCAGCTGAACCAGGCGTTCCCGGCCTCCGACAGCCGGGCCCAGCGGCGCGCGGCCGTCGACGGGTCCACTCCGAGCGCTGCCCCCACCTCCCGCCAGTCGGCGCGGGGGCTGCCCTGCAGCACCGTCACGAGGCGGAGGTCCAGTTCGTCCAGAGCGGCGCTCTCCGGCAGGGAGTCGAGGAACATCGGCGGGTCCAGGCGTGACGGGTGGGAACTGTGTGCGGACCGCACGATACCGGCCGCGATCCGGGTCGGCGGGGCCGCCGCCGGTCCCGCCGGGGCACCCGTCGCCGGTCTCCGGGGCCGCCCCGAGGAGGGCGCGCACGCGGCGGTGAGGCTGCGGTGCGCGGTCCGCGCTCAGAGCGGAGCACGGACCGGTGCGGTGTCTCCCGGCCTGCGGGCCCCGGGATCGGCGGCCGGTCCGCGCGGGGCGGCACGCCGGCCCGTCAGCGGGTACCTCCGCCGGCCCGGCCGTGTTCGGGGCGGTGCGGTGCGCGGTCCGCGAGTTCCTGCGCCGCCGAGAGCAGTTCGGTGACCCTGAGGCCGAACGCGGCGTCGCACGGATGGGGCCGGCCCCCGCGGGCGGCGGCGCGCAGGTCGTCCGCGGCACGTGCGAAGGCGGGCAGCGGGCCGTCGGCGCTCTCCGGCATGCAGGTCACCCCGGATGTGCCGCGCAGTTCGACGGCGGTGCCGGCCGCTTCCGGAGGGGCGGTCAGGCTCACCGTCAGGGCGCTCGACGCCCCGCCTTCGTGCTCGACCACCACATGCGCGGTGCCGTCGGGCCCGACGGTCGCCGCGGCCACCCGCCGCGCCTCGCCCAGCACCGGCAGCAGCACGGACAGCGCGTGCGGCCCGACGTCCCACAGGGCGCCCTTCTCCCGCCGCCAGGGGGAGTCGGCGAACGGGCTGGGAGAGGTGAACACCGCGCCCAGCCACTGCGCGCGTGCGGTGAACCAACCGCCCCGGCCTGCCTGTGCGGTGATCCAGTCGGCGGGCCCGGGCTGGAAGCGGGTGGTGAAGAAGACCACCGAGGCGACCTCGGACTCCCGCACCGCCTCGGCCACGTCCCGCGCCTGTGCCACGGTCGTGGCCACGGGCTTGTCCAGCAGCAGATGGCAGCCCGCGCGGGCCGCCCGCACCGCCAGCGGGGCCTGCACGTCCGGTGGCAGTGCGACGGCGACCGCGTCCACGTCGGCGAGCAGTGCGTCCACGTCGTCGTAGGCCCGGCAGCCGAACCGGTCGGCCACCTCCTTCGCCGCTTCCGCACGGCGGCCCCAGACCCCGGTGAACGCGAACGCCTCGTGGGCGCTGAGCGCGGGGGCGTGCACCATCCGCGCCCACGGTCCGGTGCCGAGCAGCCCGATGCGCATGCCGCCGCCTCTCCACGGAGCCGATCAGGGTCAGCGCAGAGAATTCCACACCGCGCGCCCCGCGCGTACCCCTGCCCCGGTGCGGTGGAGTGCCGCCGGTGCGCCGGCGGCGGTCAGGCGGCGGGACGTTCGCCGGCGTCCTCGTCGGAGGCGGGCCGGGGCTCCTCCGCGGCGTCGTGCTGGCGCCACCGGCCGCCCGGCACCAGACGCAGGTGCCGCGCCCGCCGTCGCTTCACCGAGGAGGCGCTCAGGAACTGGTCCTCCAGCCGGTCCATGAGCAGGAGAAGTAGGGACATCAACGGCAGCAGCAAAGTGGCGACCCAGACCACGGCACTCTCCCTCGGCCAGGCAATAGGGATCGGGTGCCACCGAAACGCGCGTTGATGCGTTCGGTTGAGGTGAAGAATTGATAACGTTTCGCAGTGTTCTGTGGCTGAAAGGTTCAACAGTCCGATAATGCCGCTTTGCTCCGGGGGTGGGTGTCCCTCCGTACGCCGTCCGCCTCGCGTCCCGAGGCCGCGACCCGCGGCGACGCCCCGGGGCGACCGGCGGCGGAGCGTCCGTCGGCGCCGATCGGCCCGTCATTCCGGGGAAGTCGGTGCGTGTGCTCGGGTGAGCGGGAAAAGTCCGGTGCACGACTCTAGGGACCGACCGGACGGTATGTCATTCTTCGGGGGCAGAACGAGTCATGCGGCGGCCGGCCTTGCGCGCCACCGGCCGGGCACCCGTGCCGCCGCGAGCACACCGCCGGGAAGCCGACCCTGGGGGAGATCCGCGATGCGCCCAGCCCTGAGACCACGAACCGTGCTCCACACCGCGCCCGCCCCGCGGCCGCGCGCCGCCCGCGGCCGCACCCTCATCGACGCCGATGCCCTGCGCGTCCTGCACCGCGCCGCCCGCGCTCTGCTGGACGACCTGCCCGGGCTCACCGACCGGCTGCTCGCCGCGCTGCGGGAACAGGAACCCGCCTACGGAGCCGCCCTGGACGGCGACCCCGCCGAGACCTGGCAGGAAGTGCACCGCTCCCTGAGGCACAGCGTCACCTCGCTGCTCGACCCCCGCGGCGCCCGGGACGCGGCCCGCAGCTGCTCGTGGCGGATCGGCGCCACACGCGCCGAGCAGGGCCTGCCGCTCGACGCGCTCCTGCACGCCTTCCGCCTCGGCGGCTCCCTGGTCTGGCAGGACCTCGTCGACGAGACCTCCCGCACCGCGCCCGAGGACGTACGGCTGCTGGTGCACGTGGCATCCGACGTGTGGCACTTCGTCGACGAGCACTGCACCCTCGTCGCGGACGCCTACCGGGAGACCGAGCGCCGCCTGTCCTGGCGGCGCGAGAACCGGGTGCGACTGCTGGCCGCCGCCCTGCTCGACGGCACCAGCCGCATCGCCGACCTCCCCGAGACGGCGAAGGCCCTCGCACTGCCCGAGCACGGCCGCTACGCCGTCGTCGCCGCCACCGGCGCGGCCGGCCCCGCCGCGATCCGGTTCGCCCCCGGCACCCGAGTGCACCGGCACACCGGCGCGGACACGGACCACGCCATCGTCCTGCTCGCCGACGGCGCCCAGGCACCCGAACCCGAAACCGCCGATCCGGGCGCCCGGATCGGCGTCGGCAGCGTCGTCGACGGCCTCAGCGCCGTCGGGGACGCCCGGAGGACGGCCGACACCGCCCTCAGCCTGTGCCCCGAGGCCGGGGGCACGGTCCGGCTCGCCGACCACCTGCCCGAAGCGCTCGTCGTGTCCTGCCCCGACCTCGGCGCAGCCCTGGCCGACCGCCTCCTCGGCCCGCTCGCCCACCTGGACGCCTGCGACGCCGAGGTGCTCCTCGACACCCTGGCCACCTGGCTCGCCTGCGACGGCTCGGCCCAGCGGGCCGCCCGCAGGCTGTACTGCCACCGCAACACCGTCCTCAACCGGCTGCGCCGGTACGAGCAGCTCACCGGCCGCTCCCTCACCCGCCCCGCCGACCTGGTCGAGGTCGGCCTGGCCCTGGCCGCCCGCCGCCTGCTGCCCCGCTGACCACCGCCCCTGGGCACCCGCACAAGCAGTCCGCGCCCAGGTTGGGAAAGCGCAGCGATCCCGCACCGGGACCTGTCCCGGCCGGCGCCGCGCGTGCTGTCGTGAGCTCCCCTTACCCCGAAGCCCGCGCCGCCCCGGCGCGGGCACCAGGAGCCGCGATGCCCGAAGCACCACCGGACGAGCGCCCCACCCTGCACGTCGAGCAACTCGGCGTGACCTACGGCCGGGCCCTGTCCGCACTCCGCTCCGTGTCCCTGACCGTGCCGCACGGCGCCGTCGTGGCCCTGCTCGGCGCCAACGGCGCCGGAAAGACCACCCTGCTGCGCGCGGTCTCGGGCACGCTGCGCCTGCACCGCGGCGCGATCACGGCCGGGACCGTCCGCTACGGCGGCACCGACCTCGACGGACGGGACCCGGTCGCGGCGGTCCGCGCCGGGGTCGTCCAGGTACCGGAAGGCAGGAAGGTGTTCGCCGGCCTCACCGTCGACGAGAACCTGCGAGCCGGCCGACTGGGTCTCGGCCGCGGCGCCCCCACCCCGGCCGGAGAAGCACGCGACCGCGTCTTCACGCTCTTCCCCCGCCTCGCCGAACGCACCCGCCAGGCAGCCGGACTGCTCTCCGGCGGCGAACAGCAGATGCTCGCCATCGGCCGCGCGCTCATGGCGGCCCCGCGCCTGCTGCTGCTCGACGAGCCCTCCCTCGGCCTCGCGCCGCGGATGGTGGACCGGATCGCCGAGGTGATCCGGGAGATCAACGCCCAGGGCACCGCCGTCCTCCTGGTCGAGCAGAACGCCGGAATGGCGCTCTCCCTCGCCGACCAGGCCCACGTGCTGGAGGTCGGCGAGCTGCGCCTCTCCGGCCCGGCCGGCGAACTGGCCCGCACCGACGCCGTACGCCGCCTCTACCTGGGCGAGACCTCCGACAGCCGGGGGGCCGCGTGAACACCACCCCGCCCCCCGAGCTGGCGGTCCGGGACGTCACCGTCCGCTTCGCCGGCCTCACCGCGCTCGACGGGGTCTCCCTCACCGTCGCGCCCGGCTCGGTGCACGCGCTCATCGGCCCCAACGGCGCCGGCAAGTCCACCTGCTTCAACGTCCTGTCCGGCCTGTACCGCCCGGCCGCCGGCAGCGTCCGGCTCGGCGAGCGGGACCTGACCCGGCTCGCCCCGCACCGCATCGCCGCCCTCGGCGTCGCCCGCACCTTCCAGAACATCCTCACCACCGAGGGCACCGTCGCCGACAACCTCATGCTCGGTCGCCACGCCCTGACCAGGGCCGGCTTCGCCGCAAGCGCCCTGCGCCTGCCGCACGCGGTGCGCGAACAGCGCACCCACCGCGCCCGCGCCCGCGAGATCGCCGAGCTCACCGGCCTCGCCGCGCACTTCGACAGCCCGGTGTCCCTGCTGTCGTACGGCGACCGCAAACGCGTCGAACTCGCCCGCGCGCTCTGCCTGGAACCGCGCGTCCTGCTCCTCGACGAGCCCGTCGCCGGGATGAACGGCGCCGAACGCGCCCGAACCGTCGAGGTGATCCAGGACGTACGCACCGAACTCGGCCTGTCCACCCTGCTCGTCGAACACGACATGGGTCTGGTCATGCGTCTGGCCGACGAGGTCACCGTGCTCGACTTCGGCCGCCGCATCGCCCACGGCAGCCCCGACGACGTCCGCCGCGACCCCGAGGTGCTGCGCGCCTATCTCGGTACCGGCGGCCCGGGAGAGGAGGACGCGGCATGACGGCCTTCGCGGACGACCTCCTCGGCGGACTCGCCCTCGGCGCGGTGTACGCGCTGGTCGCGCTCGGCTTCGTGGTCATCTTCAAAGCCTCCGGCGTCCTCAACTTCGCCCACGGCTCCCTCCTGCTGCTCGGCGGCTACCTCACCGCCGTCCTCCACGACGCCCTCGGCTTCGCCGGGGCGCTCGCGCTGGCCGTGCTGGTGACCGCAGTCACGGCGGGCGCCCTGGACCGGCTGCTGCTGCAGCACGGCGATCCCGACCCGAGAGCCGCGCACGTGCAGACCATCGTCACCATCGGCGTCGACATCGTCCTGCTCACCGAACTGTCCCGGCGGATCGGCGGCGATCTGCTCTCGCTGGGCGACCCCTGGGGCGACGCGGTCAGCCGCATCGGCCCGGTGACCGTCGCCGACAGCCGACTCGCCGCGATCGCGGTCTCCGCCGTCGCCATCGGCGCCGTCTTCGCGCTCTTCCGCTTCACCTCCTGGGGCCTGTCCCTGCGCGCCGCGGCCGAGGACACCGAGGCCGCCGCGCTGATGGGTGTCCGGCTGACCCGCGTCCGCACCCTCGCCTGGTGCCTGGCAGGCGCACTCGCCGCCCTGGCCGCGGTGTTCCTCGCGGCCTTCCCGGCCCCGGGGCTGGAACGCACCACCGGCCAGATCGCCCTGAAGGCGTTCCCGGCCGCCATCCTCGGCGGCATGACCTCCCCAACCGGGGCGCTCGCCGGAAGCCTCCTGATCGGACTGACCGAGGCGTTCGTCGCCGGACACCAGTCCGACCTCCACGTCCTCGGCGACGGCTTCGGCGACGTGGCCCCCTACGCCGTGATGCTCCTGGTCCTGCTGGTGCGGCCCACCGGGCTGTTCGGCGCGAAAGGAGCGACCCGTGTCTGACCTGCGCGTCCCCCGCCGGGTGGGGACCGTCCTGCTCGCCCTCGCACTGTGCGTGCCGCCGTTCTACCTGGACGCCTTCTGGCTGCGCATCGGCCTGTTCTCGCTGGCCGCCGCCATCGGCGCGGTGGGCCTCGCCCTGCTCGCCGGCACCGCGGGTCAGCTCTCCCTCGGCCACGCCTTCTTCCTCGCCGTCGGCGCCTACGGCTACTGCTGGCTGGCGGGCGACCCGGGACCGTCACTGCCTCCGGTACTCGCCGCCGCCGGCGCCGTCCTGCTCGCCGGGGCGGCGGGCGGGCTGTTCAGCCCCGTCGCCGGCCGGGTCCGCGGCATCTACCTGGGTGTGGCGACCCTGGCACTGGTCTTCCTGGGCCACCACCTGCTGCTCACCGCGGACTCCGTCACCGGCGGTTTCAACGGCCGCTCCGTGCCCCCGCTGACCGTGGGCGGCTTCGCCTTCACCGAGACGGACCCCGAACTCACCGTCCTGGGCATCCCGTTCGGTGCGGAGGAACGGCTGTGGTACCTCGGGCTGGCCCTGTTCGCCCTCACCTGGTTCACCGCCCGCGGCCTGCTGAACTCACGCCCCGGGCGCGCGCTCGCCGCACTGCGCGACAGCGAGACCGCGGCCGCGGTGATGGGTGTCGACGTGCCCCGCTACCGGGCGGCCGCCTTCGTCGTGTCCTCGATGTACGCGGGGCTGGCGGGAGTGCTGCTGGCCCTCTCCTTCCGCCGTGTCGTCCCGGACTACTTCTCCCTCACCCTGTCCGTCGACTACCTCGCCATGATCGTCATCGGCGGCCTCGGGTCGGTGGCCGGCGCCTCCGTCGGCGCCGTCTTCGTCACCGCGCTGCCCCTGCTCATGACCCGCTACGCCGACCAGTTGCCGCTGGTCGCGGCGCCCGGCTCCGGCGAAGGCGCGGTCGGCCCCACCGAGGCGGCCCGCTACCTCTACGGCGCCGCCATCGTCGTCATCCTCCTCTACGCACCCGACGGACTGCACGGCCTCACCGGCAGGACCCGGGCCCGCCTGCGCCGGTACCGCCCGCGCCGGCCGGGTTCCACCCCGTCCACGTCCCCGTCACCCGCCCCAGCCGCACGACCCAAGGAGCACACCCAGTGAACACCACGCCCCTCAGGCACCGCACCGCCTGGCCCGTCCTCGCCGGGGCCCTGGCCCTCCTGCTCGCGGCCACCGGATGCAGCTCCAAGGCAGACGGCAAGGGCACCACGCAAGGGGCCGACGGCGTGCGCACCGGCCCCGGAGTCGGTGCGACGACACTCAGACTCGGCGCGCTGACCGACCTGACCGGCCCCTACGCCACGCTCGGCAAGAGCATCGTGCAGGCCCAGCAGATGTGGGCCGACGAGACCAACGCGCAGGGCGGCATCTGCGGCCGCAACATCGAGATCGTCGTCAAGGACCACGGCTACGACGTCCAGAAGGCGGTCACCGCCTACGCCGACATCGCCCCGGACGTCGTGGCACTGCCGCAGGTCATCGGGTCCCCGATGGTCGCCGCGCTGCTCGACGACATCGAGCGCGACCACATGCTGACCTTCCCCCAGGCATGGTCGGCCTCGCTGCTCGGCAAGGACTCCGTGCAGGTGCTCGGCACCACCTACGACCTCGACATGATCGCCGCGGTCGACTACCTCACCCGCACCAAGGGCCTGAAGAAGGGGGACCGCATCGGGCACGTGTACTTCGAGGGCGAGTACGGCGCCAACGCCCTCGAGGGGTCCACCTGGGCCGCCGGGAAGGCCGGGCTGACGGTCGTCCCGCAGAAGATCAAGGCCACCGACACCGATCTGTCCGCCCAGGTCTCCGCGCTGCAGAAGGCCGGTGTGAAGGCCGTCCTGATCAGCGCGGGGCCCGCCCAGACGGCCTCCCTGGCCGGCGTCGCCGCCTCCCGCGGCCTGCGCGTCCCCGTGGTCAGCAGCGCCCCGGGCTTCGCGCCCCAGCTGATGAAGACCCCCGCGGCACCCGCGCTGGCAGCCCTGCTGCACGTGGTCAGCGCCGCTCCCGCGGTCAGTTCGGACCTGCCCGGCATCCGGCGCATGGTGGCCGCCTACCAGAAGAAGTACCCCGGCTCCTCGGTCGACTCCGGGGTGCTGTCCGGCTACAACGCCGCCGAGCTGATGGGAATCGATCTGAAGGCCGCGTGCGACGCCGGCAGCCTGGCCCGCGAGGACGTCGTGAAGGCGCACCGCGCGCAGAAGAACGCCGACACCGGGCTCGGTACCCCACTGGACTTCTCCGACGTCTCCCGCCCGGCCGGCATGCGGACCTACGTCCTGCGTCCCGACGCGAAGGCGACCGGCGGCCTGGTGAACGAGGAGGACGCACACCCCGTGCCCGGGGCGGAGGAGTACCTGAGTTCGCGCACCTCGTGAGGCGGCGGACGGGACACGCTGACCGCTGAACGGCGCCCTGCGGTCAGGGCGCCCGGGGACGCGACGGCGTCCCCGGGCGCCCGCCCGGCCCCGGGGCCCGGCGTCCCGGCCGGAGCCGGTCGCGGAGATGCCGCGGAACGGGCCGGCCACGGTTGCCGACGATGTACTCTCTGTCATGCCAGGCGAGTTGGCGCGGTACAGAGCTGTACGGAGCTGGGGGAGCGGGGCCCATGGAGAATCAGCTGTCCACGAAGATCGACGCCAACGTGCCGACGGCAGCACGCATGTACGACCACTATCTCGGCGGCAAGGACAACTACGCGGCCGACCGGGCGGCGTGCGAGGAACTCGACAAGGTGGTCCCCAGCACCCGTCGCCTGGCGGTCAACAACCGCCGCTTCCTACAGCGGGTGGTGAAGACCCTCGTCGAGGACTACGGCGTCCGCCAGTTCCTCGACCACGGCTCCGGCCTGCCCACCCAGGACAACGTCCACCAGGTCGCCCAGCGCATCGACCCCACCACCCACGTCGTCTACGTCGACAACGACCCGATGGTCCTGGTCCACGGGCGGGCACTGCTCGAACAGGACGAGCGCACCACCGTCATCCACGCGGACCTGCGGGAGACGGACACCATCTTCGACCATCCCGAGACCAAGCGGCTGATCGACTTCTCGCAGCCGGTCGCCGTCCTGTTCAACTCGGTCTTCCACTGCATCCCGGACGACGTGGACCACGGCCCGTCCGCCGTCGTCCGCCGGGTGACCGAGCGGCTCGCCCCCGGCAGTTACCTGCTGATGTGCCAGTTGGTCAGTGAGGATCCGGAGGTGCGCGCGTTCGTCACCGGCTTCATGGACCAGGCCACCCAGGGGCACTGGGGGCGGGTGCGCGAGCAGAAGGACGTCGCAGAGTGGTTCACGGGCACGGAGATCCTCGAACCGGGACTGGTGGAGGTGTCCACCTGGCGGCCCGACAACGAGGTGGCGCCCCGTCAGCTCACGCAGGAGTGGATCGAGTTCGGCGGCGTGGCACGGCTGCCCTGAACCGGCCCGGGCCGCGCCCCGCCGCCCGGGGCCGGTGGGCGGCGGCACCGCGCCCGGAGCGCGAGCACCGCTCACGCGCCGGGGGCACCGTTCACGCGCCGGGGTAGCGCTCTTCCATCGTCCTGCGCAGCAGGGCGAGTGACTCGCGGGGCTGGAGCGCCTCGTCCGCCAACCGGTCCAGCGCGAGCCGGTACTCCTCCGTCTCGTCGCGGTCCTCGAGGAAGTTGGCGCTGCGGATGTGCTCCAGATACACCACGTCGGGCAGGTCCAGGCCGCCGAACCGCAGGTAGGTGATCGGCACGTTCGGCGCCGAGGCGTTGCTCACGTCGAGCGGCACGACCTGCACCGTCACATGGGGGCGCTGCGCCATCTCGACGAGATGCGCCACCTGCTCCCGCATGGTCCCGCGGCTGCCCAGGACCCGCAGCAGCACCGACTCGTCGAGCACCGCCCACAGTCTGGGGGCGTCCGCACGGTGCAGCAGCTGCGCCCGGCGCATGCGCAACTCCACCCGTCGCCGCACCTCCGTGGCGGGCGCGTTCGGCAGGCCGCGGCGCACGACCGCCTCGGTGTAGTCCGGGGTCTGCAAAAGGCCCGGCACGTACTGGATCTCGAAGGTGCGGATGGTGGCGGCCGCCTCCTGCAGACCGACCAGCCGTTCGAACCACTCCGGCATCAGGCGCTTGTCGTACCGCTGCCACCAGCCCGGTTCGCCGGCCCTGCCCAGCAGCCGCAGCAGCACCGAGGCCTCGTACTCCTCGGTGCCGTACAACGCCAGCAGGGCGCGCACGTCCTTCTCCGTGGGAGGCCGACGGCCCTTCCCGGACTCGATGCGGGAGAGCTTCGCCCCGCTGAAGCCGAGTGCGCGTGCGGCCTGGTCCTGCGCCAGGCCCGCGTCCTCCCGGAAGCCTGCCAACTGGACTCCCACCAGCATCTTCAGCAGAGTCGGCGCGGGCTCGGGACGGTCCAGATACGATTCGAGCCGGGAGATGCGTGGCGATTCCGCGGACATGCTGGACTCCCCTCCGGACCGGCGGACGTGCTCGCCAGACTACCGCGCCGTGCCGGGCGGCGCGCATCCTCCCGTCCGCACAACGGAGTTGGGGGACTCCGACGGAGTCGGGACGCTCAGATCAGGTGGTCGAACTCGCCGTCCTTCGCCCCGGCCAGGAACGCCGCGACCTCGGCCGGAGTGTAGACGAGTGCGGGGCCGTCCGGATCGCGGGAGTTGCGCAGCGCGACACCGCCCTCGGCGAGCGCGGCCACCTCCACGCAGTTCCCCTCGGCGTTGCTGTACCGGCTCTTGACCCAGCGGGCGTCCAACGTGCTCGCCCGCACTCCGTTCCGTACCTGTCGCACCGCAGTCTCCTTGCTGTTCGTGCTCACCGCCGGGCTCCGGGGTCCGCCGGTCGTGGGGGTCGGCCAACCGCCGGGGCTGACCGCGCAGCGACCGCTTTTCGCGCAATTTCTCGTGCAATTGCACGCGAGCGCCGTCTGCGTGGATAATAGCCGTGGCGTCAACCCCACTACGGACGCGCGGATCTGAACTCCACTCAGCACAAACGTTGCAGGGGAGCGCGGTTCGACCGGTCCGGGACGCCGCAGTCCCACACATCCGACACCGACTGCCGTGGAAAGGCCCCCACGCCATGCGCACCGCTCCGACAGAGCAGCCGAGCAATCAGCGCACCGACCGCGGCGCGCCCGCCTCCGCCGCGGGCCACCCGCCCCTCGCCACTCTCGACCGCGTACCGTGGTCGCAGTTCAGGGACTCCACCGGCTCCGCCGCGGCCATCCCCCACCTGCTGCGCAGCGTCGCCCGCGGTGACGCGCCCACCGCCCGGGCGGCCCTCTGCGAACTGCGCACCCGGGTCTGCCAGTACGGCTTCGTCGTCGAGCAGGCCACCGCCGCGACGGTGCCGTTCCTGTGGGAACTCGCCCAGCTCCCGCACGTCGCCTGCCGTGCGCAGATCATCAAGCTGCTCGGGGACATCGCCGACGCGCGGCAGTGGGAGACCACCGCCGCCGCCTATCCCAAACTGCTCAAGCACCGGGACAACCACGTGACCTGGGAGCGCGCTGCCCGGCAGGCCGTCAGGGAACGGCGCGGCGCCCTGCGTCTGCTGCTGGCCGAGGGCGACAGCGACGTCACGCACGCCACCACCCGACTGGCCCGCTCCCTGGGCGCGTAGCCGCGTAGCCCTGCACGGGCCGGGGCGCGTCACCGGCGGCGACGTCCTCCTCGAACGAGCCTCCGGCGCATGCGAGTCGACCGCTCGTCATCGGCGTCATCCGGATGGATGACGAGGCGGGGAGGGCGGGCCGACGCGGACCGGATCCTCTTCATGGGGGAGGGACGTGTCCCGGAGACGGGACGCACCGGAGCGTGCCGCTCCGCGGCGGTGCCTTCACGGCCCTGCACGCGGGGCGGGCCGCCTGACACATCCCCGGGGCGCCGCCACGGGACCTCGGTGCCGCGGCCCCGTCCGGCCGGGGGAGGGGGAGGCGGTCGCGGGCAACCCGCCCGCGCTCCGCCTCGGTCGTGTCGGTCCGGGCGACGGCCGTACGGCTCCGCGGGCGCGGAACGCACCCCGACCGACGCGACGGGAAATCCTGCGGATATGGCCGGAAAGCGTGCATGATGCTGTCGGGGGCGGGCATACGGAGCAAAAAATCAAGAGAGGGGAGCCTCCGTGCTCGTTCCGGACCGCAAGACCGTCAGGATCCTGCTGACGCGGTACGCCACCCTGAGGATCGCCCAGGCGGAGCGGGAGAACCCGGTGGCCGCCAGGGAACTGCAGGACGTCAGCTACACCCTGTGCGTTCTGATGGGTACCACCGGTGTGCGCGAAGCGATCGCCAAGGCGGACGTCCTGCTGCTCGGTGCGGAGCCGCCGGCGGCCGACACGGTCCGCGCGGACGGGGAAGGCGGTCTGCCGCTGGCGGTGTGACCACGCCGCGGGGCGGAGCACAGGTCCCACTGGTGGCGCAAGCACTTGGGGGAATGAACACCCCGGTGAGCCCGGACGCATAGACTCGGCTGCCGTGCCGAGACGCATGGATGTATGAGATGAAAGGCGCGTTGCCGGGTGTTCCAGGATTCCCCCATCTACGACCGAATGATCGCGGAGTGCGGCGATGTGCCCGCCGAGGTACGCCGGGAGGCTGAGCGCGTCAACAGGGAGCTCGAGTTCGTCCTGCGCCCCCTGAGGTCGCCGGGCCCGTCCGACGCGTCCGCCCGTCCCGCCCAGCCCGGTGCCGGATGGCAGCGCACGGCGCTGCTGCCCGGCCCGCGGCCGCAGTGAGCGGCGCGACCGCGGTCGGAACGGGCCCGCGGGGCGGGCCGGTGAGGCCTCAGGGCAGCGGGGTGCCGGTTTCGGCGCCCCGCTCCGGCCGTTCGTCCGGAGCGGGGCTCCCCAGCCAGCGGGCGATGCTGCGGGCGATCGGCTGACCCGTCTCCACCTCCACGAAACCGAACTGGCCGGACTGGTTGCACTCCAGGAACCACCAAGTCCCGTCGGAGTCCTCGGCGAAGTCGAACGCCCCGTATGCCAGTTCGGCCTCCCGGAGGTAGGTGTGCACGGCTTCCGCCACCCGCGGGGGCACCTGCACCGGCTGCCACGGTGCGTCCGAGGGGGCGAAGCGGACGTCCACCGACTCGGGGCCGGCGTCGGGGTCTGCTGCCTTGCGGGCGGCCAGCAGGCACTCCCCGACTGCCGTCAGCCGCACGTCCGCCTGCTTGGCGATCCTGCGCTGCAGCAGCGTCGGACCGTACGCCACGGCCGCGAAGTCGGTGCCGGGCGCGACACGGCTGGTCGGCACCGCCCGCGGAGGGTCCTGCGGGTGCGCGCCCGAGACCGGTTTCACCACCAGATCCGGGTAGCGCTCCGCGAACTCCCGCGCGGCCTGCGGGAACGTCGTGATCAGCGTGGCCGGTACGGGCAGTCCGCTGTACTGGGCGTGTCTCAGTTGCCATGGCTTGTGCCGGGCGCGGCGGGCCGCGTCCGGGTGGTTCATCCAGCGCGCGGGCGTGCCGCGGAGCATTCCGTACAGGGCTTGTGCCGACTCCTCGGTCAGCCAGGCCGAGGGTGCGGCCGCCCGCGCGGCCGCGGAACCGGGCCTGCGGACCCACACGGACCGCAGGCCGTCGAGGCTCACCAGGCGTCCCGCGGCGGACAGATGTCCGCTGAAGGCGCCGTGGACGTATTCGCCGGAGAGGGCGACGCCGCTCGTCAGGTCGGCGGGATCGAGCCGGACCACCGGGACGCCGGCGGTGTTGAGGTGGACCACCACCATGTCCGCCGTGACATCGTCTTCAGAGGTCAGGATCAATACGGTCATCGTCGGGGGCTCGTGTTCAGTCGTCGAAGTGGGTTTTCGAACCCGCGGTCGACGTGGTGGTTCCCAGTTCTCTCAGCAACGCATGGTCACGAGCTGCTATCCGGCCGTCAGCAAGCACGTTCAACTGCAGCCCGGAGTCATAGGTGTAGGGCGCAGCGAACTCCAACTCCGCTGCTGTGCGTGCGTAGTTGAGTGCGAACGGTTGCATCGTCTCTCCCTAGTCGGTACTGCCTCGAACAAGTGCTGCCGTTGCGGGGCACCACTTGGACCAGCGCATTCCAGCGACCTCCAGTCACTTATACGAATCGAACGGGTGATTGGTTTCCTTACTCTGCGTGATCAGCGCGGAGTCGGACATCGTCGTTCGTCGCGTGCAGCGTGCCGAGCGGTGCGGAACAGGGGAGCAACAGGCCGGTCAGCGCAGGCTTTCGGGCGGCTCGGGGTACCGGTGCAGGGTGCGCAGCGCGAGCAGCAGTACCCCGATGTCGTCCAGGTAGACCGGGTCGGGCAGCAGGTCGGTCGGCAGGACGAAGTACAGCACCGCACCCCAGAAGACCCAGCGCGGACCCGTGGGGAGTCCGGCTCTCCTGAGATCCCGTCGCGCGCGGACCAGCCGCACGAGCACGGCGACGGCCACGGCGAACACCGCCGCCACGACCGAGGCGACGGCGACGAGCGTGGTGGTCGAATCCACGGGCCCTCCCTTGCGCGGTGTGCCGCGCCGTGTCCGCTGTTCCCCCGCTTCCGAGGGTCGGATTCCCGTTTGGGACGCGGTCCTCACACGTGTGCCACGGCCAAGTGGCGATCACGGACGGAGCAGCCCCGTAATGGGCAGGGTCAAGCCGCGTGTCGCTGTCGGGGGCCCCAGCCGCGTCACGCACCCTTCAGAGAGAGCCAAGCATGATCACCCGCTCTTCCACCCCCGGACCGGCCCGGCCCGCCACGGCCGTCCCCGATCCCGCCGGCGCCTCGGCGCAAGCCGGCGCCGGAGCACCGCCGCCCCCCTCGGCGGCCGCTGCCGACCCCGGCTCGCCGGACGACGCCGAGCCTGCCGCTTCCGCCCCGTCACAAGCAGCCGCCGACACGCTCCACAGCGCCCCCGCGCCCTCCCCGGCGCCCGCCGCAGCCGGTCGGCCGTACCCGGACGGGCCTGCCGCCGCGCCGCCCGGCACCCGGGTGCCGGTCGGTCCCGCACCCGGCGGGCCGCCCCGGAACGGCTCCGACTACGCCGACCCCGTCGACGGGCTGCTGCACGCCGCAGCGGCGCAGCGGCCGCTCGAGGACGTCGCGCGGCTGATCGCCCTGCTGGCGGAGTCCGGCGACGGCATCGGCCCGGTCGCGGAGATGCTGTGCGCGGTCGGGACGGACCGGCCGGTGGAGGACGTCGCCCGACTGGCCGCGGTCCTGTCGCGGCCACCGCACTCCGAGGAGGACGCCGTGCGCATGATCCGCGCCGCGGCCGAACAGCGCCCCGTCGACGAGGTCACCCGCCTGATGGCGCTGCTGCACCGGGCACCGCGGGAGCAGTCCCGCGGCGCCCAGGCGGTCCAGGCCGCCGCGACCGGCAGGCCCGTGGAGGAACTGGCGGACCTCATAGGCCGCCTGTCCAGGGAACGCGGGACCGCAGGCGCCCCGCCCGCCACCCCGGCGCCGCCCCCGCATCGCTCGCAGGCCCCCCGCACGACAGCGGACGCGGCCGCCGGGTCCGCGGCCCGCACGGCCGGCCCCGCCCCCTGGACGGGACGGCTCACCGTCGTGGTGCTCGCCCTGTGCGGAGCGTCGTACTTCCCGCTGCACCGCGACGGAGCACCACCGAGCGTCTACGGGCTGGCCCTGGGGCTGTCCGGAGCCTGCCTGGTACTGGCCCTGCTGCTGACCCTGCACACCGCGCGCGCACTGCTGTACACGGCCGTCGCGGTCCCCGCTGCCCTCGTGGCGGCCCAGCTCCTCGTGGGTCCGGTACACGCGACCGCCCTGGCACGGTCGTTGGACATCACCGCCGCGCCGACCTGGCTCGCGGGCCCGGTGGCCGCGACGGCCGCGCTGGCCGCGCTGACCGCGCTGCTCGTCCCCGGAGAGGAGCGGGCACCCACCCCCGGGGCCGCCGACGCGGCGCACACCCGGACCGACCCGGTCGTGCTCGGCGCCCGTCCGGCGCCCCGCACGCCCGGCCCGGAGTAGGGAGCGGTCGGGGTCGGTCCCGGTGGGTCGGACCCCGGACGCGGGGCGCGGCACGCCCTTCCGCGGCGCTGCCGCCGGCTGCCGGCGCCCCGCGTCGAGACCTCCTCCGGTCAGCCCGGCGTGCACCGGCGGGCGCCCGCGCCGGCCGCTGCCCGCCTCGCGGCCGGACGCACCGGGCCGCACCCACCCGTCCTGATCCGCGGGACACGGCCCAAGCCCCGGCGCCCCCCGCGAACCGGCGGGGCCGGACGCGGCACGGGGCGTCCTCCCGCACCGGGCGCACGCCGGGAAGCCGGGGCGGACCCGGCGGGGCCGCCGTCCCGTCCGCCGTCGTCGCAGGCCGCACCGACCGCGGTGCGCGGTGCCCCCGTTCACCCCTCGCCGGCGCCGGTGTCCTCGTCCGTGACGTCGCCGGAGGCCGGAGTGCCGGCCGCGTCGCCGGAGCCCTTCGGCAGTGCCGGGGGGCGCAGTGCCCGGACGGTTCCCCTGAGCCGCTCCAGGGTGCGGGTCAGATGCGGGGCCGGTGGCCCGGCCGGGGGGTGGGAGTCGGCCGGCTGCGGCTCCCCGGCAGCCTCCCGGTAGGCCGCCAGCGCCTCGTGGGCCCGCTCGGCGGCCTCCCGGTACAGGTCGCGGGAACGCGTCATCGCCTCCAGCGCCTCGGCGTACATCGCCACGAGCCCCCGCTCCCGTACCAGTTGCTCCTCCACGGTCAGCAGGTGCCACTGGCCGCGCAGCGCCTCCAGCGCATCCTCCGCACCTTCCGGCAGGCGCCTCGGCAGCGCGGCGAACCGCAGCACCGTGCCGATCAGTTCGGTGGGTTCACCGCCGTCCAGGAACACGCTGCGCACGGAGAGGTCCACCGGATCGCAACCGGGCGGAGCGGGGACGCCCGGCAGTACCACGGCACCGCCGCGCGGCACCTCCACCGCGAACTCGCGCAGCGCCCAGTTGACCGAACGCAGTTGGTGCGGCGCGGCACGGTGCTCCACCACCCGGTGGCGCAACCCGGGCGGCAGGAACCGGGTGAGCGGTGCGCGGCCGCGTTCGTCGGGTGTCATGGCCTCGTGGACCACGACATGGATCGCCCAGCTGTCGCGCCCGGCCGCCCGCAGTGCGCGGCGCAGCTCCCTCTCGTCCTCCGGAAGGGTGTTGGCGACCAGGAACCGCGACCCGGCCGTGGAGGCGTGCGGACCGCCGCCGTCCGGCTCCGGGGGCCAGAACATCTCGAGAGGCGAGGGCCACTCGTCGTCCCAGGAGCGCTCCGCCTCCGCGACCAGCAGCCAGTCCGCCTGTCCGTCCGCCCGGTCCGCGACCTCGGTACGGGATCGTACGGTCACCCCGTCCGCCACCGCCCAGCGCGCCTCGAAGGCCGTCCGCCCGGGCGTCGTCTCGTCTCCGGGCAGTTCCAGGTAGTCGTGGACGGCCCCGCGGTCCTTGAGCCGGCGCAGGTGCCGGCGGACGGTACCGGCCGGGTGGGGACCGGCCGCGCGGCCGCGGGCCGGCCACACCGTGGCGGGGGTCGGGGGACGGTCGGAAGAGGTCGGCATGGGTCCGTTCGGGATACGGCGGAATGTGTACGCCCGCCAGTATCGTCGCCCTGAGCCCGACCTGGTCGGGCGGGGGCCCGACGGTCGCGGGCACGGGGTCGCGGGCACGGGGTCGCGGCCGTGCGGCGGAGCCCCGAACGGCGACGGCCCGTGCCCGCATCCCCGGTCGGGGACCGGGCGCCCGGCGGGTCACCGGGGGGATCCGGCCGAGGCCACCTGCGGACCGCACACGGGACACGCGCCGCCTCGCCCGGGTGCGCGCCACGCACCGGGGCCCACCGCGCGCACCCCGTGTCGCCGCACGCTGCCGGCACGCCACAATCGGCCGGGCGGACAGGGCCCGCCCACCATCCGCAACGGGGCGGGTCCTGCCCGTTCGGCCCCCGCCCGCCGCCGGCCCCCGTTCGAGTGCCCTATACCAAAAGGTGACGCGCTCACGGGCATGTTCCAGCGGAAAATTCCAAAGATCCCGTCGGCCGTCGCCACGTTCCGTAGTGTCAGGGTCACACATCCGTGGAGCAGCCGTGCGAGGTGAGGGGGTTCGGCGTGCCCGGAATCGACGAGAGCCTGCTGCACGCCATGCGCATACCCGGTGCGCGGGGTGCGTCGGTGGTGGACTGGATCAGCGGACTCGCCCTGGGCACGATCGGTGACCCGCCGGGCGGTGACCACGAGGCGGCCGCCGCGGAGGCGGCCGAGCTGGCCCGCTCGGCCCTGGAGAGCCGGGCCTTCACCCCGGTCACCGGGAGCGGGACGGCGCCGCCGCAGGACGAGCGGCCCGTCGAGGACCTGGTCGTCACGACCCAGGATGCCTACCACGTGCTGAGGTTCGTGGACACGCCCTTCGACAGCAGCGTGTTCCTCCACCTGTGGGTGGACCGCATCGACGGAAACCTGGCCCTGGCCCGCATCCGACTCGCCGAGACGGCGCACGGGCTGGTGCTGGGATGACGACCACCTCAACCGCGGCGCCCCTGCTCCGCTCCCTGTGCGAGCTGTCGGCCCAGGCCGCGACCGGCGCCCTCTCCAACGACCGCGGCACGCTCTACCTGGTGGCCGGCCGGATCGGGCACGCGGAGTCCCCGCTCGCCCCGGGGCTGAAGGCGCTGCTCACCGGCAGCGGCGCAGTCGACCCGGTCGGCTGGCAGGAGGCGGTCGAGGAGAGCGGCGTGCAGCGGCGGGTGGGACGGCGCCTCGTCGACAGCGGACGCCTCAGCGCGGGCGCGCTGGAGCTGTGCCACCTGGGAGTGCTCTTCGACGCGGCCTACTTCGCCCTCAGCAGCGACAGCCGGCCGCCGCGGTTCCGGCCGGGAGCCGCGCACTGGCTCGGTGCGGTGCGCCCGGTCGCCGTCGACCTGGTGATACGCGAGTCGCGGCGCCGCCACGACCGCCTCCAGTGCATCTGGCCCGAACCGGACATCGACCGCGTCCCCCTCACCCGGGTTCCGGACGCGCCCTGCGTGACCCTGCCGGCCCGGCGCAGCCGAGCCCTGGCCGAGGTGGACGGCGTGCGTACGGCCGCCCAGATCGCGGCCGCCCTGGCCTGGCGTACCTACCCCACCCTCGTCGAGTTGCGGCGGCTGGCCGCCGCCGGGCTCGTCACCACGGCGCCGCCACCCGCGCGGCGGCCCGGCGCACACGTCTCCGGACCCGCGGTCGCCGCCTGCGACGAACCCGACATCGCCCTGCTGCTACGGCTCCGAGACGCCCTGGAGGCCCTGTGATCCGCACACGCCGACAGCGTGGCGAAAGGAGACTGGTCATGGCCCTCGAGGCCGACGTCCTGAAGGAACTGCGTCGACTGCGCACCCGTGTGCCGCTGCTCACGGGTGCGCTGGCGGCCAGTGCCGACGGCCTCGTACTCGCCCGGGACGTACAGAGTGTCGAGGCCGAGGGGCTCTCCGCACTCACCGCGGCGGCCCTGGGCGTCGCCCACCGCATGACCGACATCGCCGGCCGGGGGCACTTCCGCGAACTGCTGGTGCGGGGATCCGAAGGCTACGTCGCCACCTACGCCGCCGGCCCCTCCGCCGTGCTGACCCTGATCGCCGACGAGCATGCCAACGTCGGCCGCCTGCACCTGGAGGGCCGCCGCAGCGGTGCGCGGATCGCCGAGCTGGTGGCCGCCGGCCTCGACAACGGGGACGCCCGGGCGGCTGCCTCCACCGGCGGTCCGGGAGCCTCCGCGCCGCCGGGCCGCAGCCTCGGCACGCTCCCCGTCCGGATGCCCGGGGAGCCCCGGCGGCCGCTGCAACCCGGCGCCGGCAACTGACCCACATGCCTGCATGACGCACCGATACCGCCGGCCGGCCCGCGCCCACACGCACGGTCCGGAACCCGGCACACCCACCCACCCGAAAGGACACCACCCATGGCCAATCTCGAGACCGCGCTCAAGGAATGCCTCAGCAGCATCGACGGAGCGAGCGCTGCCGCACTCGTCGACTACACCAGCGGCATGGCACTCGGCACGGTCGGCGGCAGCAAGGACTTCAACCTGGAAGTCGCCGCGGCCGGCAACACCGACGTGGTCCGGGCCAAGCTGCGCACCATGGAACACCTCGGCCTGCAGGAGGAGATCGAGGACATCCTGATCACCCTCAACACCCAGTACCACATGATCCGGCTGATGAAGGGCCGCAGCGGCCAGGGGCTCTTCCTCTACCTCGTCCTCGACTCCTCGCGGTCCAACCTGGCGATGGCCCGGCACCAACTGCGCAAGATCGAGTCCGAACTGGAGGTCTGAGCAGGCTGCGCGTGCGGGCGGGCGCCGCCCCCGGCCGAACGCCGGGGAGCCCGCCCCACGCGCAGCCGCCGGCACCGCGGGCGGCGGAGACGACTCCTCCGTCCTTCCGGTGCCCGCACGCACGCGTCCACGCACGCGGACCGAGTCCGTTGGTGCGAGGCGGTGCCGGTGCCGCCCGTGATCGTGCCCTCGGCGCGGTCACTACCCGCCTTCGCGCTTGCGAGCGGGCCGCCCGCCCGGCGTCCGCCCGGTCGCCCCGTCGGCGGCGGGGGCGCTGAAGCCGCCCGGCACCGCCTGCAGATGCCCGGCCGGTGCGGGGGAGGGCGCGGCCGCCGGCCGGGGCTGCTCCGGCACCCTGGCCGGATCCGCCGGAGCGGAACGGGCCACCACACGACCGTGGTTGATCAGCGGGGCGCACGCCGAGCACACCTCGCTGAGCGTCCACACCTGGCCCACGGCGGGGTCGTGGCGCAGTACGAGCACGACCGGGCCGGCGCAGCCCACCCGGCTGCCCTCGTGCGCGGAGCACCGCTGCATCCGGCACCAGCAGGCGGCGTCCGGGCGGACCGCCGCCGCTCTCGCGTGAGCCGCCGCATGAGCCTCGGCGAAGCGGCGCAGCGCCGCGAGGTCGCGCGAACGCGCGGGCATGGCGCAGGCCGAGGAACAGGTGACGGAGGCGGTGCGGTCGCGGTGGCCGACCACGCGGATCGTCCAGGTGCGGCCGGGGCGGCGGGCCGAGGGGGCTTCAGGGTACGCGAGAGCCAATGCGACACGTCCTTCGGGGAGCTACGAGCAAGGGGTCGACGTCAGGAAGGCCATCGGTCCACCACGAGTGACCTCGCTCACAGCATGCCCGGGACGGGACGCACCGATGCATTCCGTCCGCGGCGGGTGCACCCATCTGCCGCGCACCGGGAATCCCGCACCACCGGGCCGTGCACCCGCTACCGAACCCGCACCGCACCCGACCGGAGCAGCGCGGCTCCGGCGCCGTCGGAGCGGTGCGGCGAGGCGCTACGCCCCGCTCTCCCGGAGCATGTCCTCCCGCTCGACGATCTTCACGCGCTCGCGGCCCTGCGGTTCGCCCAGCGCCTTCTCCGCCGCGTCCAGCCGGTGCCAGCCCTCCCAGGTGGTGAAGCGCACATCGCGCTCGGCCAGGAACGCCTCCACGGCCTCCGGGTCCGGGGAGGACGGGGTGTGCAGGCGCCCGTGGGCGTGGTCGTCCAGCAGGTTGGCCACCGCCTCGTTGGCGTCGCCCTTGGTGTGGCCGATGAGGCCGACCGGGCCGCGCCGGATCCAGCCGGTGACGTACACCGACTGCAGATGCGCGCCGCTCTCCTCGACGACCCGGCCGCCCTCGTCCGGGACGGTGCCCGAGTCCTCGTCCCAGGGCAGCTTCGGCAGCTCCTCGGACAGGTAGCCCACGGCGCGGTACACGGCCGTGACGTCCCAGTCGGTGAACCTGCCGGTGCCCCGGACGTTGCCGGTGCCGTCCAGTTCCGTCCGCTCGGTGCGCAGGCCGGCGACCTTCCCGTCCTCGCCGAGGATCTCGGCCGGTGACTCGAAGAAGTGCAGGAAGAGCTTGTGCGGGCGGTCGCCCGGGTCGCGGATCGCCCAGTTCTCCAGGGTCTTGGCGACCATGTCGGCCTGCTTGTTGCCCCGCCGGGTCTCGATGGAGCCCTTGTCGTAGTCGATGTCCTCGGGGTCGACGACGACCTCGATGGTGGGGGAGTGGTCCAGTTCGCGCAGCTCCATCGGGGAGAACTTCGCCTGTGCCGGCCCACGGCGCCCGAACACGTGGATCTCCACGGCCTTGTTGGCCTTCAGTCCGTCGTGGACGTTCGGCGGGATCTCGGTGGGCAGCAGTTCGTCCGCCGTCTTGGCCAGGATGCGGGCCACGTCCAGGGCCACGTTGCCGACGCCGAGCACGGCGACCTTCTCGGCGTGCAGCGGCCAGGTGCGGGGCACGTCGGGGTGGCCGTCGTACCAGGAGACGAAGTCGGCCGCGCCGTGGGAGCCGTCGAGGTCGGCGCCGGGGATCGGCAGCGAGCGGTCCGACATCGCGCCGGTCGAGAAGACCACCGCGTCGTAGAAGTCGCGCAGGTCGTCCAGGCCGATGTCGGTCGGGTAGTCGACGTTGCCGAAGAGGCGGATCTGCGGCTTGTCCAGTACCTGGTGCAGAGCGGTGACGATGCCCTTGATCCGGGGGTGGTCGGGGGCGACGCCGTAGCGGATCAGGCCGAAGGGGGCCGGCATCCGCTCGAACAGGTCGACGGACACACCGGGCCCGGCGGCCACGTCGGACTTGAGCAGCGCGTCGGCGGCGTAGATCCCGGCGGGGCCGGCTCCGACAATGGCTACCCGCAGGGGGCGGGGCATGATCAGGTTCCCTTCGAGGGGCGATGGAACGACTCGACGGGAAGCCTAAGCTAAGGCAAGCCTAAGTCGGTACCGGGGTCGGCTCTATGACCTCATAAGGCTGTCTTATGACCGCCCAAAGCCGCGTTAGGGGGTCAGGGCAGCGTCTGCTCCGCCCAGATGATCTTTCCGGTGGGGGTGTACCGGGTCCCCCACCGCTCGGCGACCTGCGCCACCAGGAACAGGCCCCGCCCTCCCTCGTCCGACAGCGCCGCGTACCGCAGGTGCGGAGAGGTGTTGCTGCCGTCGGAAACCTCGCAGATCAGCGAGCGGCCGCGCAGCAACCGGACCCGGACCGGAGCACTGCCGTACCGGATCGCATTGGTCACCAGCTCGCTGAGGACCAGTTCCGTCGTGAAGGACAGCTCGTCCAGGTCCCACTCCGCCAGGCGGCGGGTGACGAAGGCGCGGACCTCCTTCACCGCCGCCGGATCCATCGGCACCTCCCGCTCCGCGACCCGGTCGGAGCCCAGCCCCCGGGTGCGGGCGACCAGCAGCGCGATGTCGTCGTTCGGCCGCGCCGGGAGCAGCGCCTCCAGGACCGCCCGGCAGGTGTCCTCCGGCGAGCCCTCCGCCCCTGCCAGGGCGTCCCGCAGCAGGTCCAGCCCGCTGTCGATGTCCCGGTCCCGGTCCTCGACCAACCCGTCCGTGTACAGCACCAGCCGGCTGCCCTCCTCCAGCGCCAGCTCCGCCGTCTCGAACGGAAGCCCGCCGAGTCCCAGCGGGGGACCGGCCGGCACCTCCGGGAACTCGACACGCCCGTCCGGGCCGACCACGGCGGGCGGCGGGTGACCGGCCCGCGCGACGGTGCATCGTCTGCTCACCGGGTCGTAGACGGCGTAGAGGCAGGTCGCACCGCTGACCGGGGCGGACGCTCCCTGCTCCGTCTCGTCCTGGTCGATGCGGCCGACCAGCTCGTCGAGCAGCACCAGCAGCTCGTCCGGCGGCAGGTCCAGGGCGGAGAAGTTGTGCACGGCGGTGCGCAACCGGCCCATCGTGGCGGCCGCGTGCAGTCCGTGTCCGACGACGTCCCCCACCACCAGTGCCACCCGGGCCCCGGACAGCGGCAGCACGTCGAACCAGTCGCCCCCCACTCCCGCCTGGGCGGGAAGGTAGCGGTAGGCGATGTCCAGCGCGTCCTGCGCCGGCAGCGAACGCGGCAGCAGGCTGCGCTGGAGGGTGACGGCCAGACCGTGCTCCCGGGTGAAGCGGCGGGCGTTGTCGATGGAGACCGCGGCCCGTGTCACCAGTTCCTCGGCCAGCGCCAGCTCGTCGGAGTCGAACGGCTCGGGCTGCTGGGAACGCCAGAAGCTGACCACGCCCAGTACCAGGGCGCCGGCCCGCACCGGCACGGTGATCAGCGAGTGCACGCCGAACTCGATGACCTGCGCCGAACGCTCCGGGTCCTGCGCCCGCCAGCCCGGCGCGTCCACGAGCCGGGGTTCCGCCACCGCCCGTCCGGTGCGCATGCTCCGCGCCTGCGGCGAGGAGTCGACGAACCGGAACTGCCGGCCCACCGGGTACAGCGGCACGTCCGCCCTGATCCCTTCGAGCGCCGTGCGGCGCAGGGAACTCCCGGGCTCGGGCTCCTCCCCGCCGAGCACGGTGTCGAAGAGGTCGACGGTGGCGAAGTCGGCGAACCGGGGGACGGCGAGCTCCGCCAGCTCCTCGGCCGTACGGGTGACGTCCAGAGTCGTCCCGATGGCCACGCCCGCGTCGTACAGCAGGTCCAGGCGCTCCCGTGCCGCCTCCGCACGGCCGGACAGGGCTCGCAGCTCCGTGGAGTCCCGCAGGGTGGCGACACTGCCCGGCGGGCCGCCGGTGAGGTCCGTGGGCCGCTGGTTGATCGCCAGCAGCCGCTCGCCCACCAGGTGCACCTCGTCCGTGGCGACCCGCCCCGAGGCCAGCAGCTCGGCGGTGCCGGGATCCAGGCCCAGGTCCAGGACCTGGCGGCGTTCGGCGTCCGCGGGCAGGTCCAGCAGCCGGTGCGCCTCGTCGTTCGCGAGGAGCATCTCGCCGTCCCCGCCGACGATGATCACGCCCTCCCGGACCGAGTGCAGAACCGCGTCGTGGTGCTCGTACATCCGGGTCATCTCGCGGGGCCCCAGACCCCGGGTCTGGCGCAGCAGCCTCCTGCTGATCAGCGCCGTGCCCGCGGTGGCCAGCGCCAGTGCCACCCCCGCGGCGGCGATCACCAGCGGAAACTGCCGTTGCGCCGCGCCACCCACGTGCTGTGTGGTGATCCCCGAGGAGACCAGCCCCACCACCGTCCCGTCGGGTGTCTCCACCGGCACCACCGCCTGCACCAGCCGGCCGATGGTGCCGTCGATCTCCTCGACGACGATGCCGCCGGCCTGCGCGGGCGCGATGTTGCCGACGAACTTCTTGCCGATGCGGTCCGGCTTGGGATGGGTGTACCGGATCCCCGCCGGGTCCGTGACCACGATGAAGTCCACGTCGGACGCCTTGCGGGCGGCCTCCGCCCGCGGCTGGAGGACGGCCGTCGGGTCCGGGCTGCGCAGCGCCGCCACGATGCCGGGTGAGTTGGCGAACGTCTGGGCCACGGCCAGCGAGCGGTTGCGGGCCTCCTGGGTGCTGTCGCGCTCGGCCCGCAGCACCAGCGCCACCACGGCGGCCCCGATCAGCAGCAGCACCACGACGACCTGGAACAGGAACACCTGTCCGGCCAGACTGCGGGCGCTGAGCGTGGCCCGCAGTCCCGCGCGCCTGCCGCCGGGCCGCTTCACCCGCCGTCCCAGCCGCCTGCGGGCGGGGCGGGGGCGGTCGGGTGTGCGCGCGGAGCCTGCCGCGCCGGAACGGGGCGACCGGGGCCCGGATCGACCCAGGAGTCGGACCATGCGACGATTCTAGAGGCCTGACGAACGGCCAGTTCGATGGACGGCCATCCGGTGGGCGGCCGCCGCGCCCGGTGCGGCGCACGGCCGGAAACCGGGGGCGCACCGGCCGGGAACGGCCCCGGAAGCAGACGTCCCCGATCGCGGCCGGACGCGTCCACCGCGCACCGCGCGACCGACCGCCGCCACCGGAGCCGGTTCGGCCGCACCCGGACGCCCGGTCCGCCCGGTCCGCCCGGGGACCGCCGTCCGGCCCGGGCGCCTCGCGCGCCGCCCCCGGCCCCGGCCCACGGGCGGGCGCCGGCGGAGTTCGCGTGCGCGCCTCGGCCCTGCCGTTCCGCCGCACCGCGCGGCCCGCGGTCCGCGCGGGACCCCGCACCGGACCGCGGGTCCGGCCGGACGCACGCACCGGACCGCGGGCCCCGCCGGCCGCACGCAGCGGACCGCCCCCGGCCCGCGGTCCTCAGGGCTTGATGCCGACCCCGGTCCACAGGCTGACCTCCGCGTCCGTCAGCGGCCCCGCCCCGTCGGGTTCCGCGTCCGGGCGCCAGCGGTGGCCGACCGCGACACCCGGATCGAGCAGTTCGAGTCCGTCGAAGAAACGGGCGACGTCGTCGCGGGACCGGAACCGCACCGACGTGCCCGCACCGGTGTAGATGTCGGTCACCTTCTGCCAGGTGTCCGGGGCGAAGTCGGGGGTGCAGTGGCTCAGCGCCAGGGCGCTGCCGGAGGGAAGCACGGCCAGCAGGCGGCCGACGATGCCGTACGGGTCCTGCTCGTCGGTGACGAAGTGCATCAGCGCGTTGAGGGACAGTGCGACGGGTCGGTCCAGGTCCAGCACCTCGGCGAGCTCGGGGGCGTTCAGCAGGGCCTCGGGATCGTTGACGTCCGCCTCGACGTAGGTGGTGCGGCCCTGGGGCGTGCTGCGCATGAGGCGCTCGGCGTACTTGAGGACCAGGGGGTCGTTGTCGGCGTAGACGACCCGGGCGTCGGGGACCACGGACTGGGCGACCTGGTGCAGGTTCGGCTCGGTGGGGATGCCGGTGCCGATGTCCAGCCACTGGCGGATCCCGTGCTCCCGGGCGAGGACCCGGGTGGCCCGGTGCATGAACGCCCTGTTCTCGCGGGCGCACACGAAGATGCCCGGGTACGCCGCCGCGACGGTCTCGGCGGCCTGCTCGTCGACCGCGAAGTGATCCTTTCCGCCGAGGTAGTAGTCGTACATCCGAGCGGAGTGCGGCCTGCTGGTGTCCAGGTCCCGTGCGGCCCGGTTGCTGCTCATCCTGTCCCCTTCGGTGGTGATGTGGGCGCGCCCGGATGTGCCCGGCGGGTCGTGCGCGGGCGGCGCGGTGCCTCTCTCGGCCGGAGCGGCGTTCACCCGGTCGTCAGATGGTCGGCGAGGCCCTGCTTGACCCCGGCCACGAACGCGCTGATCTCCTCCCGCGTGTAGATCAGCGCGGGCCCGGAGGGATCGGTCGACTGGCGTACCGCGACGCGGCCGTCCGGGAGCTGCTTGGTCTCCACGCACTGGCCGCCGTTGGGCCCGCTCCACGGGCACTCCCAGCCCCGCTCCCCGAGGCGGGTGGCGGGTATTCCGTTGTAGACGCTGCCGTGGCTGATGGTCATGAGTACTCCTTGCGCATGCGGTGCAAGAGCGCCGTGCTGTCCCCGGACGAGGTCAACAGCGACATCCGGCTGTGGGCCTCCAGGTGGGCGGTGACGTCCGAACGCTGGTCCAGGTACATGGAGGCGGAGAGGATCTCGCTGTAGACGACGTCGGGGAGCTCCGGTTCCGCGAACCGGAAGTAGGTGAAGGGCGCGCAGGCGCCGACGTGGGCGCCTGCCGAGAACGGCACCACGTCGATGCTGACGTGCTCCAGTTCGGAGACCTCCAGGAGCCGGTCGATCTGCTCGCGCATCACCTCCGGCCCGCCGACCGCGCGGTGCAGCACCGCCTCCTCCATCACCACCCACAGGGTCGGCGCGTCGGGTGCGTCCAGCAGACCCTGCCGCCGCAGCCGCAGGTCGATGCGCCGTTCCAGTTCCCGCTCGGTGTCGTTGGGGAACCCGCCGCGCAGGACGGCGCGGGCGTAGCCGTACGTCTGGAGCAGTCCGGTGACGTAGTGGGGCTCGTAGGTCCGCAGGGTCCTCGCGCCGGTCTCCAGACTGACGTAGGCGGAGAACCAGCCCGGCAGCACGTCACGGTACGCGTGCCACCAGCCCGGCTCGTTGGCCCGCTCGGCCAGGGCCACGAACTCCTCGACCTCCTGCCGGTCGGCCCCGTAGCTCTCCAGCAGCCTCTCCACGTACAGCGGTTTGAGGGCGACCTCCGCCTTCTCCAGCCGGCGGATCGTCAGCGACTTCACCCGCAGCGTCCGGGCCGCGTCGTCCAGGGAGGCCCCGGCGCTCCTGCGCCGCTCCTGCAACCGGCGCCCGAGGATCATGCGGAGGACGGTGGGCGCGCTGGTACCTGAACCCGAACGACCCTCACTCACGCCACTGCCTCCTGACGGCACGTCATCGGGATGGGATCCGGCAGCGCGGTGCTGATGCCGCCGGATGGATACCTCCGGACTGAAATTATCAGGGAGTTGGTTGCACCGTGAAGTCCGCAGCGAGCATAGTTACGGGTGTGAGCGATCCCACCGAACGCACGCGTCGCCCTGTCAACTTCCGCTCCCCACAGGGAAGTTGGCCGACCTCGCGTTCGGGTCGCAGGTCGCTTCCCGAAATCCGCCCGCCGGGACGGGCTGTCGCCGTCGCCCCTGCGTGTCCCGGCTCCCCCCTCACTGCGGCCCGTCCCCGGATGGAAGGCGACCACCGTGTCCCCCCACATGACTGACCAGCTCCCCGCCGTCGTCGGCCCGGACCGGGCGCACTGGCTCGAACTGCCGGCATCCCGCGCGAGCGTGCGCGCCGCCCGCCGCGGCGTCGGTGAACGCCTGGGCGCATGGCGGATGCCGGCCGAGCTCTGCGGTGACGCGGTGCTGCTCGTCTCCGAACTGGTCACCAACGCCGTGGTGCACACCTTCAGCGCGCGGATCCTGTGCGGAGTCGCCCTCCTGCCCGACGGGTCCCTCCGGGTCGAAGTGCACGACGACGACCCCGCGACGCGCCGCCCGGCGCCGGGCCGGCCCTGCCCGGACGACGAATCCGGGCGCGGACTGTGCATCGTCCGGGAACTCGCGGACAGTTGGGGAACCGGCCAGTCGACGCGCACCGGCGGCAACGCCGTGTGGGCGACGCTGCGCGCCGCCTACTGAGCGCGGCGCGGCAGCAGGGCCCCGGCCCGCGGCGACCCGCAACGCACGCCGCCGCACCGCGCGGCCCCGGTCCACCCCGGCACTCCGGTCGCGGCTCCGCCTCACCGGGCCTTGGGGGAGGCGGGCCCGTCGCCCTCGGCGCGGCGGGTGGCCAGCAGCAGCGCGATGTCGTCCGGGCGGTCGACGGCCTGCCGGGCCGACGCGGTGAGCCGGTCCGCCAGGTCCGCCAGTGCCCGGCCGTCCGTCCGCCCCGCCGGGGCGCCGGAGCGCGCCAGGGCCAGGCGCAGCGCGGTGATGCCGTCGTCGATGTCGGAGCCGGGCCGTTCCACCAGCCCGTCGGTGTACAGCGCCAACACGGAGCCCGGCTCCAGATACAGCTCGGCCACCGGATAGTGCGCACCCGACTCCACACCGAGCACCACCCCCACCGGCAGATCCACCACCCGGGTACGCCCGTCCGCGTGGCGCAGCAGCGGCGGCGGGTGCCCGGCCCGCACCGCACGGGCCCGGCCCGTGGCCGGGTCCAGGCGGACGTAGCAGCAGCTCGCGAACTGGCCCGGATCGAGATCGATCAGCAGGTGGTTGACGCCGCTCATCACCTCGCCGGGCGGGCGGTCGCCCAGGGCGAACGCCCGCACCGCGCTGCGCAGCTGCCCCATGGTGGCCGCCGCCTGCACGCCGTGGCCCTGCACGTCGCCGATGACCAGCGCGAGCCCGTCCTCGCCCGCCTCGACCACGTCGTACCAGTCCCCGCCCACGTCCATGCCCTCGGTGCCGGGGAGGTACCGGCCGGCGGTCTCCATCCGCGGGTGCGCCGACAGCCGCCGCGGCAGCAGGGCGCGCTGCAGCCCTCGGGCGAGCGCCGCCTCGGTGTCGTAGCGCTGGGCCTTCTCCATCGCGTGGGCGATCAGACCGGCGAGCGCCGTCAGGACCGTACGCTCCTCGGTGCTGAAGCTGCGGGAGCGGTCGAAGCCGAGGATGCAGGAGCCCACCGGCCGGCCCGAGGCGATCAGCGGCAGAAAGGCCCGGGCACCCTCCGTCGCGTCCAGGGGGATGCCGGGGTAGGCGCCCTGGAGCTGCTGCATGGAGTCGAAGAACAGCGGGCGGCCGGTGGTGAGGGTTTCCACACCCGGCAGCCTCGCGTCCAGCCCCACTCCCTCGAACCGGGACAGGAAGCCCGGAGGGAACCCGGTCTCCCACGCCAGGTACAGGTGCCGCTCCTGCAGCAGGTAGATGGCCAGACGGCGGCCGCCGAAGGCGGGCAGCAGCTCCTGCACGACCACGGCGGACACCTGCCGTGCGGTCACCGCCTCGTTCAGCGCGATCGCCAGCACGATCGGCCGGTACTGCGGGGCCGCCTCGGCCGGCTCCGGCAGGACCCCCTCCTGCGCCGGGGCCTCGGCCGGCGGTTCGGCCACCCGGTTCGCGGGGACGACGGTGCAGGTCACCAGTGAGGGGCCGGGGTAGGCGGACAGGGCGAACCAGTCGCCCCCGTACTGCCGGTGCCCGTCGCCGGGCGGACGGCGGACCCGGAAGTGCACCGGCTCCGTCGACAGCAGTGCGCCCCGCAGATGGTCCTCGCTCGCCGCGTTCCCCAGCCAGGGCACGGCCTCCCACAGCGGCCGCCCCGTGAGACCGTCGGTCGTGGTGCCGAGCAGCCTGGCGGCGCTCGGGTTGGCGTACCGCACCTCCCCGAGCCGGTCCAGGCAGAACACGCCCTCCGGCAGCGGGTCGGCGGCTCCCCCGCCCGCCCAGGCCGCCCCCGGGTCGACCAGGAGCCCGCTGACGCGCCGCGCCGCACCGCCCGCGTCCGCAGCGTCCTG
Source organism: Streptomyces sp. MS06 (assembly GCF_047200655.1). Taxonomy (NCBI): domain Bacteria; kingdom Bacillati; phylum Actinomycetota; class Actinomycetes; order Kitasatosporales; family Streptomycetaceae; genus Streptomyces; species Streptomyces sp. MS06. The sequence continues at coordinate 36,840 of NZ_JBJZOJ010000004.1, read as the reverse complement.
CGGCACCCACAGGTCCAGCAGCAGCAGCGCACCGCCCGCGGTACGCACCGGGACCGGCAGCCGAGGCGGACCGCCGCCCGCCGCCTCCCGCAGCAGCCGGGGCAGACGTCCCGCGTCCGCGGCGCACAGGCCCCGGGCCAGGGCTTCCGCGGTTTCGGGCGGGGTGTCCACCGCGAGGCCCAGCAGCCCGGCGAGCTGCCGGTCCGCGGTGAGCCGACCGGACGGCACGTCCCAGGCGAAGCGCCCGATCCGCTCCGGTGCCGCCGCGGGCTCCGGTGGGCGCACGCTCATCGGCGGCCCGTCCCAGACGACGTCCGCTCCGGCGCCGGACAGCCGGCCCAGATCGGCCGCGAGGCCGTCGGCGAGCCGGGCCAGCCGGTCCCGGGCCCCCGTCAGTTCGTCCGCGTCCGCGACCGAGGGCCGCAGAGCGACCAGCGCCCCGAAGGACCGGGCCGGAGTGGCGACCGGCACGCTGACGCAGCCGAGCGGGAACGGCAGGCCGGCCGCGAACTGCGGGTAGCGGCGCATCGCCTCGGTGACGTTGGGCAGGACCACCGGAGCGCCGAGGCGGTGCGCCTCGGCGACCGGGAACGCCCGGTCCGTGTGCACCCGCCACCAGGGCTTGAACAGCTCACCCGGCAGTCCCGCGAGCGCGGCCAGCCGCAGCGTTCCCGAGCTGCGCGAGCACAGGTAGACGCCCGCGGCGCGGCCACCGGCCGCACTGGTCGAAGCCGACGCCGCCTGTGTCAGCAGCTCGGTCAGCCGTCGCGGTGCTCCTGAGTGGTGCGCGGCGCTCCCAGTCATCGGTCCTGCCTCGTGAGGGTGTCGCCCCGGGGCGACACAGCAAGAATGCCCCCCGCCCGGACCGGAGCGCATCCGCGGGCTCACCCGGCTGTCTCCGGGGTCCCGCCCCGTCCGGCCCGGCTCCGGGGCCGGACGGGTGACGGATTCCCTCTTCCCGGGTACCCCGTCTGCGCGCTTCAGGTCGGAGCAGGGGATCTTGGGACCAGCGGTCTCGGCGAAAAGGAGCGTGAGATGGCGATCGGTGAGCCCGATCCCGAGCAGATCACGACCGACCCGGCGGCGGTTCGCCGCCACCGTGCCCTGTTCCGGGCCGTGCGGCGGCGCAGGAACCCGCCACTGCGGCGCACGGACATCACGGTGACCGACGAGGACTCCGTGCGGCGGGCGGTGAAGGCGGCCTCCCTCGGCAACGCGATGGAGTGGTTCGACTTCGGCATCTACAGCTATCTCGCCGTCACCATCGGGCACGTCTTCTTCCCCTCCGGGAACGACACCGTGCAGTTGCTGTCCTCCTTCGCGACCTTCGCGGTGTCCTTCCTGGTCCGCCCGCTCGGCGGCATGGTCTTCGGCCCGATGGGCGACCGGATCGGCCGCAAGAAGGTACTCGCCCTCACCATGATCATGATGGCGGTGGGCACCTTCTCCATCGGCCTGATCCCGTCCTACGACGTGATCGGTTTCGGGGCGCCCGCCCTGCTCATCCTCTTCCGGCTGGTGCAGGGCTTCTCCACCGGCGGGGAGTACGGCGGTGCCTCCACCTTCATCGCCGAGTACGCGCCCGACCGGCGGCGCGGGTACTTCGGCAGCTTCCTCGAACTCGGCACCCTCGCGGGCTACGTCGGTGCCTCCGGCCTGGTCACGGTGCTCACCGCGCTGCTGGGCAGCGACGGAGTGGAGGCCTGGGGCTGGCGGGTCCCGTTCCTGGTCGCCGGCCCCATCGGGCTGGTCGGCCTGTACCTCCGGCTCAGACTGGACGAGACCCCGGCGTTCCGGAAGCTGGAGGGCGAGTCCGCGCACCGGGCCTCCGAGGCGGCGGCGGTGGAGACGGCCGCCAAGGGCGACCTGGCGGTCATCTTCCGGCAGTACTGGCCCACGCTGATCCTCTGCATCTGCCTGGTCGGTGCCTACAACGTCACCGACTACATGCTGCTGTCCTACATGCCGACCTACCTGTCGGACGAGATGGGGTACTCCGAGGCTCACGGCCTGAGCCTGCTCATCGCCACCATGATCGTGCTGATGCTCATCCTCAACCAGGTGGGCAGACTGTCGGACCGGGTGGGCCGCAAGCCGCTGCTGATGACCGGGATGCTCGGCTTCCTGGTCCTGTCGCTCCCGGCGTTCCTGCTGGTCGAACAGGGCGGCCCGGCAGCGGTGTCGGCAGGCATGCTGATGCTCGGCCTGTCGCTGGTGTGCCTGCTGGGCACCATGTCCGCGGCCCTGCCCGCGCTCTTCCCGACCCCGGTGCGCTACGGCGGACTCTCCGTCGGCTACAACCTCTCCGCCTCCCTCTTCGGCGGCACCACGCCGCTCGTGATCACCGCCCTGATCTCCGTCACCGGCAGCGACCTGATGCCCGCCTACTACTCCATGGCCGCCGCGCTGGTGGGAGTCGTCGCGGTGGCCTTCATGAAGGAGACGGCGGGCAAGCCGCTGGACGGCTCCCCGCCCGCCGTCGCCACACGGCAGGAGGCGGCCGCGCTGGTCGCGGAACAGGCCCCGGTGCCGAGGTTCTGAACAACGGGGACGTCGCCGAGCCGGCGGGCGGTTCACGCCGACACGCCGGGGACGGAGGGCAGCTCCCCGCCGAACGCCGGTGAGAATGGCCCGGCGGGCCCCGACCGAACACCGGAACGCCACGTCCGAGCCGGCCCGGACGGCCTCCCGCCGTCACCCGCGGGCGGACGGCGACGGTGCGGCCGGACCCGGGAAGCACCACCCGGGCGCGCGGGTGGTGCCGCCCCCGCGCCCGGCCCGGATACGGACACGCACGCACGAGGGGTTGGGTCATGAGCGGGCAGCACGAACCGTCGGGGGACGACGGCGGCGACGGGACGCGCCTGTCCACCGGGCAGGTCGACGCCGCCACCGTGGCGGCCCTCGGAGCGCTGTCGAAGGCCCGGGAGACGACCGAGCGCGCCCGGGGCCACCTCTACTCCTTCCACCAGCTCACGGGCACGGCCGACCGCGAACTCGACCGGGCCGTCGAGCTGCTGCGCAGGGCCGGCCACCCCGGATGGGCCGACCGGGTCGCCACCGAGATCCTCGGCCGGAACGTGATCCCGGACCACTGGACGTTCCAGATCGTCGACGCCTACGAGGCGACCTACTACGAGCCGTTCCGGCAGCTGGAGCAGGCCGCGGTCGACGAGCTGGCCGACGGCCGCGCCCACCTGCACGAGGCGGCGATGAAGGCGGCCCGCCGGACCCGCGGGCACCCCGACCACACCGCGGGCCCCGCGGTACGCAGGCACGGCGAACCCGACCGCCACCGCGAACCGCCGGCCGACGACACCCTCTAGGGCCCTGTCGGCCGACTCCTCAGTAGCCCCGCGCCCGGGCGTGCTCGACCAGTTGGTCGACGAGCTCGGGTGGCCGGAGACCCAAGGCCGTCACCGCGGACACCTCCAGCGGGATCCGGACAGGCGTGAACTCGCCGCAGTCGGGGTCGTCCAGCTCCGGGCCGCCACGCCGGCGGAGGTCGACCTCCAGCACGTCCGCGTGGAAGAAGTGCCGCACGACGGTGACCCGTTCGCCCGGTTCGGTCAGCGTGTGGAACTCGGTGGCCGGGCCGATCGTGGCGCCGATCTCCTCCATCGCCTCTCGGCGCAGCGCCGCTTCCAGCCCGGTGTCGCCCGCCTCGACGCCGCCACCCACCGTCGTGCAGTACGCAGGGCCGCCCGGCCACCATCGTCGGCGCAGGAGCACCAGATGGTCGCCGTCGACCAGAACCGCCCGGACGTTGTGACGGACCCTCATGGGCGCGACGATACGGCGCCCGGCCCGCGGGCGGGGCGCGAATCGGACACGGGCCGGACCGGAGGGTCCGGCCCGCCGCTGCTCGGCCGAGACGATCTCCCGAGCGGGGATGGACTCCGCTTCGCGATCAACCGGTCAATTCCGGGCAGTATTGATATTTACGGCTTCTGGGGTCCAGTTGCCGATATGTTCTCTTCCGCCGAGCAGACAGATGCAGGGGGGCGCTCGGGCAGGTGGGGGCCTGTTCCGGCGGCGTTGGGCTCGGAGTCGTGCGTGCTCCCTTGCCGATGCCGTGAAGGAAGCAAGTGCACGTGAACAAGCGGCGCGAAGACGCCCAGCCTGAACCGTCGACCACACAGGCAGCCGCGTCGGCCGCGCGGGGTGAACCGTCCGACCGAGCGGATTCACCGGCGGCCACCGGGGGAAGCCGTGCCCTGGCCGCACCCCTCGGGGATCCGTGGGCAGGGCCGTCGGCCACCGGGGAACCGGCGGGTGGGGGAGGCGGGCAGGACGAAGAGCTGACCGTGTGGCTCGGCACCGGCGCCGGCCGGCCGGAGGGCCGGCCGCTCGGTCCGGGCGACGAGCCTGCGGCTTCCGACAGCCCGGTCTTCGTCGACGACTCGGGCCGGCGCAGCAGACGGTACCGCCGGCTCGGCAAGGCCGTCGGGATGGCGTGCTCGGTCTACGCCGCGGTCATCGCCGCGACACTGGCCTCCGGGAACTCCAACGCACCCTGGATGCCCGTCCTGGTCCCGGGAAGCGCCGACGAGCCGCTGAGGAAGAAGGCCGACCCCGCTCCGGCGCCCGCGCCCTCGGAGTCGGCCGCGCCGTCCGACCTCGGCCCGGTCGGCGTGGTGATCCCCGCCGTCCCGGCGCCGCCGCGCGCCCTCCTGGTGACCGCACCCGGAGCCGCGGCGTCCGCTCCGCACCCGCTGAAGGGCGGCCCCACCAAGGCACCGGCCTCCGCCCAGGCGGCGGCCGCCGCCGGGATCCCGGCCGTCCCCGCTCCCGTGCCGACCGCCACGGCCACCGCCGAGCAGGTGGTGCAGCAGCACAGTCCGGCACCGTCCTCCTCCTCGCCGGCCCCCGCGGTCACCGCGCCCGCTCCCACCACCACCCCCGGCACCGCAGGCGGCACGCCCTCGCCGTCGGCGGGGGCACCGAAGGCGACGCCGTCCACCCCGCCGTCCACGGCGCCCGCGTCACCTCCCGGTACCTCGAGGGTCGCCGGGCCCCCGCCGTCCCCGGCCGCTTCTCCGTCCCCGGCCCCCTCACCGTCCGCCGCTTCCCCGTCCGCCGCTTCCCCGGCCACCGCTTCCCCGACGTCCGCCGCTGCCGGACCGGGCAGCGCCGCACCGGTCGACAGGGCGCCGGGCACCACCGCCCCGGCACCCGTGTCGCCCGCCCCCGCGGGGTCGTCGGCCTCGGCCGCGTCGGCAGGGCGATCCGTGTGACGCGCACGGCCGCCCGCCCTCGTCCGCGGCGGTGCCCCCGGGACGGCGGTCGCGGGGGCGGGCCGCCGTCAGCGCGCCGATCGGGACTCGAGGCGGCAGCGGAGCTGAAGGGCGAGGGCCCCGGCCATCAGGGCGGCCGGCACCAGGGTGAAACCGCCCAGGAGTGCGGTCAGCGCGCCGTGGGACTGGACCGCCGTGCGCCCGTCGGCGCTGGAGACGAAACCCCCCGCCGTCAGGACGGCGGAATAGAGGTACGGGCCCACCGCCGTTCCCGCGGCGTCCGTGGCGGTCCACACACCCGTGTAGGCACCGGCGAGTGCGGTTCCCCGGGCCTCCGCGGCGGCAACCGCGTCCGGAACCATCGAGAAGGCGAACAACTGCAGGCCCGCGAACGCGCATCCCATCGCGACCACGACGGCTGCCGTGGTCGCGGTGCCTAGCCGCCCGCCCATCGACAGAGCGAGCGAGCCGACGATGAAGACGCCCTGCGAGAACAGCAGCCCCCGCTGCTTGCCGATACGCCGCGACAGCGCCGTCCAGCCGGGTCCGGCGAGCACGGCCGGGCAGAGGAAGCAGCCCATGAGCACCGTGGTGAGCGTGTCGTCGTGGAGGATGTGGTCGGTGTAGAAGGGAAGCCCGGCCAGGAACAGGTGAGTGGTGGTGCCGGTCAGGAGGTACGACAGCACCAGAGCCCGGAAGTCCCGGTCCCGCCAGGCGGTCCCGGTGTCGCCGACGAGCGAGTGCGGCTGCCGGCGGGGGACGCGGAAGCCGCACTCCGCGGTGAGCCGCCGCACTCCCGAGACGGCGACCAGCCCGCAGACCACCATGGCACCGCCCAGCAGCAGGGCCATCCGCGCATAACCGGCACGGCCGCCGCCCTGTACCAGGGCAGGGGCGGCGACCCCCGCTCCGAGCAGGCCCAACGTCAGGAAGAGCATCCGGTACATGAAGACGCGGGTGCGCTCGTGGTAGCCGATGCGCAGGTCGGACGGTGTGGTCAGGTACGGCACCTGGAAGGAGGCGAAGAGCAGGTTGCCGACGGCGAACCAGCCACCGACCCACAGTGCCGCCGGCAGCCCCTGCCAACCGGCGGGAACGGTGAACACCGCCACCATGGCCGCCGCCAGCAGCAGTCCCCAGCGCAGCATCCCGAGCCGATGCCCCGACCTGCGCGCCTGCCGGTCCGACAGGGAACCCAGCAGCGGATGCACGAGCGTGTCGAGGACCCGGGGCAGCAGCAGCGCCACCCCGGCGAGTGACGGGGAGACGCCGAGGGAGTTGGTCAGGAAGTACAGCAGCAGGAGCCCCGGGACGGTCACCCACACGCCCATCCCCACGGAGCCGGCGGCGTAGGCGGTGAGTGCCGCGGCGGTGGCCCGCCCGCTCGGCGCCGGCTGCGGAAGCGCCCCGGGCAGCGGTCTGCCGGGAGCGGTGCTCACGGTTCCTCCGAGTGGCGCCGGACGACCCCGGCGGCGGCTTCGGCGCCGCCGAAGGCGCCGGAGCGGACCCGTGCGGCGAGGGTGCGGGCGACGATCCGGTCCGTCACCCCGGGCAGATGCCGGGCCAGGAAGAACTCGACGGCACCCTTGCGCGTGGTCGCCAGGTCACGGCGGGGTCTGCGGCTCAGCGCGGCCCGCAGCACCGCGTCGACCACCCCTTCGAGCGGCTCGTACGTGCTCATGCCTTCGAGGGAGAGCCCCGCGGCGGCCGTCGAGTCGTGGATGGGGCTGCGCACCGCCGACGGGTACACGCAGGTCACGCCGACGTGGGTGCCGACCTCCAGCCTCAGGGCGTCGGCGTACGCCACCAGCGCCCGCTTCGACGCCCCGTACGCGGCCGCCAGCGGGAGCTGCAGAACGGCCATCCGCGAGGCGAGCATGACCACCCGCCCGCGCGATGCCACCAACTCGCCGACACACGCGGCGGTCACCCGCCAGGTGCCCAGCAGGTTGACCTCGAGCTGGCGACGTACCTCCGAACCGGGCGGCAGTTCGGCCGGTGCCGGGCCCCCGATCCCGGCGTTGTTGACGAGGACGTCGATACCGCCGAGGACGCCGACCGCCGTGCCGACCGCCGCCTCGACGCTCGCGTCGTCGGTGATGTCGCAGCCGACGACCTGCACCGGGTCGTCCGGCCGGGGGGCGAGGTCCAGCCCGACCACTCGGGCGCCGAGCCCGTTCAGCCGCGCGCAGACGGCCCGGCCGAAGGTGCCGGAGGCTCCGGTGACGACCACTCGCAGGCCGCGTGCGCTGCGGCGACCGCCCAGCAGGGCCGCCAGGGGGCGGGGGGCGGCACTCATCGCACCGTCCGTTCCCGGCGGGCCGGCGCGAAGGGGAGGCCGCCACCGCGTTCCAGCCGGGTGCGTCCGGCCGCGATCTCGCGCGGCAGGTCGGCGACGTACCGGTCGAAGTCGATCCGCATCATCGGGCGCCGGTCCCGGCCCCAGCGCTCGATGGCGGCCCGCAGGGCACGCTCCACCGAACGTCGCTGGTCCCGCACCGCGGGCAGCGCGTAGCGGCCGCCGTAGCAGGCCGCGACCAGTTTGGCCTGGGCCTCCACCACCGGCAGCGCGGCACCGGTGGACTGCATCAGTCCCACGAAGGCGAGGCCGGGGTCGTCCAGATGGAAGACGCGCTTGTACAGCGGCAGCCGTTCGGGGTCCTCGCCCGTCCACTCGACGGGCAGGAACGGCATCGCGACCCGGTAACCGGTGGCCCAGACGATCATGTCCACCGGGTCGGACGTCCCGTCGGTGAAGACCACCCTTCCGGCGTCGAGCCGGTCGATCGCGGGACGGGCGGCCACCTCGCCGTGGGTGAGGCGGTGCAGGATCGTGTCGCTGACCGTGGGGTGGTTCTGGAGCAGCCCGCCCTCCGGGGCCGGCAGACCGTAGCTCTGCGGCGTCCCCACGGCCACCCGCAGCAGGGTCTCCGCGATCCGCTGCCGGACACGCCAAGGCAGCACGGCCAGCGCGCCGCCGGTCGCGTCGGAGGGCCGGCCGAACAGGTACTTGGGCACGATGTGCACACCGCGGCGGGCGGAGAGCAGCACCGGGCCGCGACCGGCGTACGAGGCGTCGACGGCGATGTCCATGGCGGAGTTGCCCGTGCCCACCACGAGGACCCGCTTGCCGCGGAAGACCTCCGCCGTGCGGTAGTCGTGAGCGTGCATCTGGTCTCCGGTGAAGGCGCCCGGGTACGCGGGAGCGGGCCATCGCGGATCCCAGTTGTGGCCGTTGGCGACCACCACGGCGTCGAACCGGTCCTCCCGGCCGTCCTCGGTGCCGACGCGCCATCCGGGGCCGCTCCCGTCGCGGTCCACGGCCGTGACCGTGGTGCGGAAGCGGATGTGCCCGGTGAGCTCGAAGGCCCGCGCGTAGTCGGTGAGATAGCCGGCCACCTGGTCGGCCGACGGGTAGTCGGTCCACTGCGCCGGCATGGGGAAGTCCGCGAACTGGGTGCGCCGCTTGCTGGTGTTCAGGTGCAGCGACGCGTAGGCGGGGGACAGGCCGCTCGCGTTGTCCCGCGCCCACAGTCCACCGGGCCGGTCGCCCTTCTCGTGGGCGACCACGTCGCAGCCGGCTTCCAGCAGGGCTTTCGTCGTGGCCAGGCCGGCTGCACCGGCGCCGATCACGGCGACGCGGCAGTGAGGTGTCATGTGTGTCTCCTCCGGGGACGCGAGGACGGGAACGGGACCGACGGGGCGGGTCCGACGGGGCGGAACTGACGGGGCGGAACTGACGGGGCGGAACTGACGGGCGGTTCTGGCGGGAGCGGGGGACGCGGCCGGGAGGACCCGCGCGGCGCCGGCCGGGGAGTGGTCCGCGGCGGGCGCCGCCACCGGCCCCGGGGAAGACGGCCGGCGGAGCGTGCTCCCGGTGCGCCGGCCGCAGCGCGCCGCCCGCTAGGGCGTGTTGCCGCGGAGCCGCCGCACCATCAGGCGCAGATAGCCCCGGGGCGAGATGCGGTTGGCCCACCAGGCGAGCCGGGCGGTCCGCCCGACCAGGAGCAGGTCCCTGCCGCCCGACACCGCCCGGACGATCTCCCGGGCCACCTGGTCGGAGGTGACCTCCGATCCCGTGACGGGACGCGACACCCCGGCCGCGCGGGGCACCTCGGTCATGCCGCCGGTGACGAAGGTGGGGTGCACCATCGTGACGGAGATCCCTCGGGGCGCGAGTTCGGGTCGCAGTGCGGTGAACAGCCCGGTGACGGCGTGTTTGGCCGCCACGTAGGCCGGGCGGCCCAGCACCGGAGCGAAGCCCGCGACGGAGCTGAGCACCACGATCCGCCCCCGGGAGGCGGTCAGGGCCGGCAAGGCGGCACGGGTGCAGATCAGCGATCCGACGTAGTTGACCTCCAGCACCCGCCGGTAGGTGGCGACGTCGTGGTCCAGCAGGCCCCCGATGGCGGAGATCCCCGCGTTGTTCACCAGGACGTCGAGCCGCCCGTGGCGGGCCGCCAGCCGGTCGAAGGCCTCCTTCACCTGCTCCTCGTCGGTGATGTCGCAGGCCAGGAAGCGGTCGTCGCCGGGCGGGCAGGCACCGGGCAGGTCCAGGCCCGCCACCGTGCAGCCCGCTTCGGTGAAGCGCTGCATCAGTCTCGCGCCGATGCCGCCGGCCGCGCCGGTGATGGCGACCACCTGGGTCATGGGGCAATCCTCGTTTCGCGTCCTGTGTGCGCGGTGGTGGCGGGCGGGGCCGGCGGCCACCGGTCCGGTCCGGCACCTCGAGCCGTCCCGGCTTCCGGCCGCTGCTCCGCGCCGGCGTTGTGACGGATGCCAACAGTAGGCAGCCGGAACGGCGGCGGCCATGGCGTGGCCCACGGTCTTCGGCGCCTGCCTTGTGCTCCGCCACAACACGGGCCACGATCGCGGGATGGATCCGACTGACGACTGGTCCGCGGTCGTGGAACTCATCGAGCGGGTGGTCGGCGAGGACGACCTGCTGTCCTCCTCGGTGGCCGGTGTCCGGACGATGGTTCCCGAGGTCGCCGCGCTGACCTCGGCCGACATCGCCGGGCACACCCGCGCCCTGCTGGCCGCGGCGACCCGGGCGCTGGCGGCCCGGCGCGGTCCGACACCGGCCGAGCTGTCCTTCGTGGAGGACCTGGGAGTGACCCGCGCCCGGCAGGGTGTGCCGATCGAGGCGGTGCTGCGCGCCGTGCACGTGGCGGAGCGGGCGATCTGGTCGCGAGCACGGGAGATGGCCCCCGGCGCGGGCGTCGGCGCCGAGCTCCTGCTGGACGCGCGCGAGCTGTACGACGACTGGGCGGAGGCCGTGCGCGCCCGGCTCATCGAGGCCCACCGGGCGACGAGGGCCGACCAGGGAGTGCGGGCAGGCAACCGGAACGCCGCGCTGCTGCGCCGGGTGCTGCAGGGCGGGTCGGCGGCGGCGCTCGCGGTTGCGGAGGCGGGTCTGCCGTCGGGCGGCCTGTGGCTGCTGGTCCTGCGCCCGGACGCGGACGGCGGGAGTGTGCAGCACCGGCTTCCCGGCGAGGGTGCGGTCCTCTCTGCGGTGGTCGACGGACTGCTGGTGGGCGTGCTCGCCCAGGCGCCGCCGGGTGGGCTCGCCGGACCCGGACGGGCCGGCCTGGCGGGGCCCACGGGGCCCGAGGAACTGGCTGCCGCGCGGCGCCTGGCGGTGGCGGCGCTGGCGGCCGCCGAGGCCACCGGCCGGACCGGCACCGTCCATGTGGCGGAGGTCGCCGCGCTCGCCGCGGTGCTGGACCGGGCCGACCTGGCCACCGTCCTGCTCGAACGCCACCAGCAGGCCCTGGCGGCGCTCGGCGTCAACGCCGAGCCGGTGGCGCTCGCGGTCCGTGCCTGGCTGGAGGCCGACAGGGACGTCGCGGAGGCCGCCGAGCGGCTGTTCGTCCACCCCAACACCGTCCGCAACCGCCTGCAGCGCTTCGCCGAGGCCACCGGGGTCAACCCGAACACGACGTTCGGCGCCGTCGACGCCTGGTGGCTGTGCCGATCATGGCTGACCCCCGGCTGACCCCCGACTGATCCCCGGCTGATCCAGGGCTGATCCCCGGCCGATCTCCGGCCGATCTCCGGCCGAAGGCTGCGGGCTCCGCCTCCGGCGCCTCCCGGCGCCCGGCACGGCGGTGGGAGCGGCGCTCCGCTCGCCCTGCCCCACGGTGCGCTCCGGCCCCGGCACGCGCATGACACGGGGGGCGCCCCGGTCCCGGCACGCGAATGGCGGGGCGGGGCGGCGGGCACCAGGTGCCCCGGTACGACGCGGCCGCCGGGCCGCCGGGCCGCCGGGGGGAGCCGGAGGCCCGGCGGCCGGGGAGCAGGCTCCCGGCGGTGAGCCGCACCCGGGGGCGTCAGCGGGTGTGGACGCGGGTCCGGATCCGGAAGATGACCAGCCCGGCGGCGCCGAAGGCGACCGCCCATGCCAGGCCCAGCGCCAGGTGACCCCACAGCGCGGTGTTCCCGAAGGCGCCGCCGACGGCGAACTGCATGGGTCCGAACGACGGGAACCATTCCAGAATCGGCTTGTTGGCCAGCGGGTTGCCCAGCGGGTTCTGCAGGAAGGTGTCCATCAGGCCGCCCATGATGATCAGGAAGAAGCCTTCCAGGTCATGCCGCACCAGCACGCCGAGCAGGAGTCCGAGCGCGCCGTAGGTCAGCGCGATGGTGGTGAACCCGGCCAGGACCGCGAACCAGCCGCCGGCCCCCGGCCGCCAGAACAGCAGCAGGGCGAGGGCGGTGTAGAGCGCGATCGCGGTCGCCACCAATGTGGTGGCCAGCGACTTGGCGCCGATCAGTACGGGCTGACGGTAACCGGCGAAGACCAGGCGCCGGTCGAAGGCGAGCGCCTTGCGGACCGCGTCGAAGACGACGAAGCCGGCGATCATCGTCACCGAGTTGAGTCCGGCCGAGATGACGGTGAGATGGCCGCCGTCGACGTGCAGCACCCGGCCCGTCGCGTACAGCTTGAAGTCGAGTGGCTCGTGCCCGGCCATGGCGTCCATCACCAGGTACCACACGGGGACGAACAGGACCAGGAGCAGAGCGGCGAGCCGGTTGCGGGTCTGGTCGCGCACGCAGAAGCGTACGGCGGTGGGGAACTGGCGGTAGGGCGTTGCGGACGGGAGTGCGCTAGAGGGCGGCACGGTGGTCCTCCTTGGACGCGGTGCGGGGGGTGATCCGGCCGTCGGTCAGGTCGGCCAGCAGGTCGAAGCGGTCCTGCTCGAAGACCAGGTGAGTGATGATCACCACGGCCTTTCCGCGGTCGCGCAGGTCGTCGACGACGTCCCAGAAGCGCAGGTACGTCTCCCAGTCGAAGCCCTGGTACGGCTCGTCGAGAAGGAGGACGTCCGGATCGTGGAGCAGGGACAGGGTCAGGTTGAGCTTCTGCCGGGTGCCTCCGGAGAGTTCGCCGACGGCCGTGTCGCGGTAGGACTCGTAGCGCAGGATGTCCAGCAGTTCGTCGCCGCGGTCCAGGGTGGGCAGGCGGTACGCGGCGGCGAAGTAGCGCAGGTGCTGCTCGACCGTGAGGCCGGCGTTGAGAACCGGGTCCTGCGGGCAGTAGCCGAGCGTTCCGGCGAGGCGCACCTCGCCGCTGTCCGCGGTGAGCGTTCCGGCGAGGACCTTGAGCAGCGTCGACTTGCCGGCGCCGTTCTCCCCGACCACGGCGACCAGCTCGCCGGGGGACACGGTCAGGTCGGCCCCGGTGAGCACGCGATGGCTGCGGTACGACTTGTGGATGTCCCGGGCCTCCAGCAGGGGCGGCGGGGTGGGAGTCGGTCCTGTCGGCATGGTGCGCACTCTCCTTACGCGGTCGGTCCCTGCGGGCCGTGCGGCCCGTGCGGGTTGTGCGGTTCGGTGGAGCTCTCCGGCTGGTGCGGGGGCTCCGGCTCGCCGGGGTGTTCCGGTCGGTGGGGTCGCTGCGCACCGGGGGTGTCCTCCGGTCGCTGCGGCCGCTGCGCCGCCTCCGGGTCCCGCGCTCCGGCCGGCGGTTGCGGTGCGTCGGGAGCGGGCGGCGCGGGCGGGGGCTGCGGGGCGGCTCCGAGCCCGGCGGCGTAGATGCTGAGCATCTCCGGCGCCCAGCGGGTCATGCCGTCGGGGGACAGCGGATCGACGCCGACGACCTCGGTGAGCCGGTCGCGGAGCAGGAACAGCGAGAGGTCGTTGGCGAGGAGGAACGCGGCGCGCACCACCGGATCGCGGCCGCGGTCCGCGAGGCCGGCGGCCGCCAGGTCGTCGAGCGCCGCCCTGCTCAGTTCGAACAGCCTGCGGAACAGCTCCCGCGCCGCCTCCGTGTCGGCCAGCAGCAGCCTGCGCAGGTAGCCCGGCAGCGGGGAGTCGGCGGGCAGGTGTCGGGCGAAGACCTCGCTCAGCGACATCCCTCCGGCGCCGGGGTCCAGCAGGTCCTCTCCGTTCGGGCCGGTGAGTTCGCCGAGCATCGCTCCGAACGCGGCCAGAACGTACCGGTCGACCTCCTGGCGCAGACCGTCCTTGGACTTGAAGTGGTGCACGACCAGGCCTGCCGACACGCCCGCCGCCGCGGCGATCTGGCGCACGGTGACCGTCTCGGGGCCGTGTTCGGCGAAGAGGCGCAGGGCCTCGTCCCTGATCACGGCACGCGTGGTCCGGTCGTCCTCGATTGAACGCATGTACAGTATGTTAAACAGACGTTCAGCGCAAAGTCCAGAGGCGGTGGCGCCCGTGCGTCGCCGCAGGCTCCTCGCCGGGCCCGCCGCCGGTTTTGCATAATGCAAGGGATCGGGGAGGGCGGCCTCTCGTCGAACGGGGCCCGGAGGGGGTGCGCGCATGGCCGGACGCCACAGCGGTGCGCCGCGGCGCCTTAGAGCGTCCCCGCTCCTGATGGACCACGTCAGGGCATCGGTGTGGGGCCCCGCCGAATTCGTCGGGCCGCCGCCGTTGCGCCTGCTGGTCGAGGGGCTGCTGACCGGCACGCTCGGGGCCGGAGTGATCATCGGGGTCGCCGTCGGCGGCGCCTGGAACGGGGCGCCGGTGCTGGCGGACGGTGAGGCCGGTCTGGTGTGCGCCCTTGCGCTGGCCGTCCACCTGACCGCCGTACGGGCCGGCCGGGCGCTCATCGGCATCGTCCTGGTACTCGGCGTCTGCCTGGCACTGCACGCCCCGCAGTCGGCGGCGGGCGTGGTCCTCGCGCAGCGCGGCCGGGAGCAGTCCGTGGTGGTCACCTCCGTGCAGGGCGGAGGAGCGGCCGCCGCACGCCCGGGACGGTACTTCTGCTCGGTGGCGGACCGGGACGGAGTCCCGCTCAAGGTCAGGATCTGGCGCGGTTGCGGGCAGGCCACCCGGCCGGGGGACGCCCTCGCGGTGGTGTACGACCCCTCGGGGCGGGTGCCTCCCCGCGGCGCGCGGGCCGGGGTCTCGCTGGCCGGACCGCTGCGCGACCTGGCCGGCTGGGCGGCCGCCCTGGTCGGAGGATGCACCACCGCGGTCGTGCGCTCCTACCGGCTCACCGATCCCGCCGTCGACCGCACGCGCCCAGCGCACGGCCAGCGCCTCTGACCGCACCCACGCCGCACACGGCGGGGCTCGCCGACCGGGCGCACGGAGCCGGCCCGGGGGTGCCGCCCGCGTGCGGTCACAAGCCGTGTGGCGTGGTGCGCTCCCGCCGGTGCCGCCTCAGGGGCGCGGCCAGGGGCGCCCGGCGATCCGCTCGATATCGGTGTTGAAGCGCTTGAGGTATGCGGCGAAGGCCGCGATGTCCTCGTCCGGCCAGTCCGTCATCACCTCGTCCAGACTGTGCACGATGCCCTGGCGCTCCTCCTCCATCAGGTGCTCGCCCCGCACCGTGATCCGGAACTTGCGGGCCATCCCGCCGTCCGGGTCCGGGATGCGTTCCACCAGCCCGGCCCGCATCGCCGCCGCCGTCTGCCGGTTGAGCGTGGAGGCATCGAGACCGAAGGCGTCGCTCAGCTCGCCGATGGACATCGGCCCCTGCACCCGGATCCGGCTGAGCAGGATGTACGCGCTGCGCTCCAGTACGCCGTCCTTGCGGCGGCCCCCCGCGTGATGCAGGTACGTGTACCTGCTGAGCAGCATCTGCTCGTACTCGACCTCGTGCGTCGGCCTGGCCATGGCGCCTGCGCCTCCCGTCTCCCGCTGCGGCCGCGCCGGCTCGTGGGCGCCCGGACGGGATCATCCTCTCACATCGATATGTATGACACATATGGTGTGTGAGTGGCACATCATATGCGTGATGCATATCAATCTCGCCGGACCCCGTTCCGCCTGCCGGTACCCCCTGCATCCTGCCCCTCCGGACACCGGCCGCGAAACTCCGCCGTCCGGTCGCAGGCCCGCGGTCGCCGCCGTCCGGCGCCGTGGACTGCGGTCACCCTCGGGGCCTTGAGCAATTCTTTGCCGATGGCCGATTCCCGGTCCCGGCGCCCGCACACCCGGGCACCGGCCGATGACGGTGGTGCAAAGGCCGGCCGAAAGCACCGGGTTCGCGCCGGACGCGGACGGTGGGCCGCATTGACCTGCTCCGCCGCTCCGACGCACCGTCGTTCGGCGGGGCCCGGCACGACGGGCGAGGCGGTGGCCGCCCCGCCGGTACGGGGAGCAGCGCCGGCCGGCGGGCCCGACGACGCGCTCCGAGGCAGGAGGACAGGCATGTGCGGCATCGTCGGCTGGGTCTCCTTCGACCGCGAACTGCACACCGAGAGCCCGACGTTGCGGGCCATGACCGAGACCATGGCCTGCCGCGGCCCCGACGACGGCGACATCTGGGCGAGGGGCCCCGCGGCACTCGGACACCGCAGGCTCGCGGTCATCGACCTGCCGGGGGGCCGCCAGCCGATGACCGCCGACACCCCCGACGGGACGGTCGCGCTCGTCTACTCGGGCGAGACCTACAACTTCACCGAACTCCGCCGCGAACTCCTCTCCCTCGGCCACCACTTCACCACCCGGTCCGACACGGAGGTGGTACTGCGCGGCTATCTCCAGTGGGGTACCGCGCTGCCCGGACACCTCAACGGCATGTTCGCCTTCGCCGTGTGGGACGCCCGCCTCGGCCGGCTGACCCTGGTCCGCGACCGGATGGGCGTGAAGCCGCTCTACTACCTGCCGACCCGTGACGGCGTCCTGTTCGGCTCGGAACCCAAGGCGATCCTCGCCAACCCGCTGGCCCCGGCCCGGGTACGCCTCGACGGGCTCCGGGAGCTCTTCACCACCGTCAAGACCCCCGGCCACGCGGTCTGGGACGGTATGCGCGAGGTCGAGCCCGGCACCGTCGTGACCGTCGACCGCGCGGGCGTCGGCACACACGCCTACTGGAGACTGGCGACCCGCCCGCACCCCGACGACCGTGCCGCCACGATCACGACCGTCCGTGCGCTCCTCGACGACATCGTGCGCCGCCAACTCGTCTCCGACGTCCCCCTGTGCACCCTGCTCTCCGGCGGTCTCGACTCCTCCGCCATGACCGCCCTCGCCTCCCGCCACCTGGCCGAGCACGGCGAGCGGGTGCGCAGCTTCGCCGTGGATTTCGCCGGCCGGACCGACCACTTCGTCGCGGACGACCTGCGCGGCACCCCGGACGCCCCCTTCGTGCACGACGTGGCACGCACGGCCCGGACCGAGCACCAGGACATCGTCCTCGACGCGCAGGCGCTCGCCGACCCCGGGATCCGCGCACGCGTGATCCGGGCACGCGATCTGCCGATCGGATTCGGCGACATGGACACCTCCCTCCTCCTGCTCTTCCGTGCCGTCCGCGACCAGTCCACGGTCGCCCTGTCCGGGGAGAGCGCCGACGAGGTGTTCGGCGGCTACCTGCAGTTCTTCGACGAGGCGGCCCGCAGCGCCGACACCTTCCCCTGGCTGGTGCGGTTCGGCCGGGACTTCGGCGACGACACCGCCGTGCTGCGTCCCGATCTGACCCGGGCACTCGATCTGGAGACCTATGTGGCCGACGCGTACCACGACGCCGTCGCGGGCATCGAGCGACTGGACACGGAGAGCGACTTCGAGTACCGGATGCGGCGCATCTGCCTGCTGCACCTCACCCGCTTCGTCCGGATCCTGCTCGACCGGAAGGACCGCGCCAGCATGGCGGTCGGGCTGGAGGTCCGCGTTCCCTTCTGCGACCACCGGCTGGTCGAGTACGTATACAACGCACCCTGGGCCCTGAAGTCCTTCGACGGTCGGGAGAAGAGCCTGCTGCGCGAGGCGACCGCGGACCTCCTGCCGGGATCCGTCTACCGCCGGGTCAAGAGCCCGTACCCGTCCACCCAGGATCCCGCGTACGGGGCCGCCCTCCAGGAGCAGGCCAGGGAACTCCTCGCCCGGCCCGGCCACCCGGTCTTCGACCTCGTCGACCGCGAACGGCTGCGCAGCGCGGCTCACCGCCCTGAGCCGGTGAGCACCCAGGCCGCCCGCCGCGGCCTCGAGCGCGCCCTCGATCTCGCGCTCTGGCTGGACCTCTACGCCCCCGACCTGTCGCTCGCCTGACCGCGGTCAGCCCCACAGCGGCACGGTGACCGTACGTGCCGTCCGCTCGGGTCGGCCGTCGGGATAGGTGAGCGTCAGCAGGGTGTAGTGCTGCGGATTCGGCTTCTGCTTCCACTGTCGCGGGTGGTCGAGCCGCACCTCGACCCGGTAGGAGTGGAAGCGGCCCGCCGCGCAGTAGGGCTTGCAGTCGTTGACCACGTTCACGCCGGTGCCGACCGCCGCTCCCGCGTCCCAGCGCGACCAGTGCAGCGAGGCGAGCCGGCTGTTGCCGTCCCCGCAGGCCAGCACGAACGCGCCGGGCCGCACCTGCGGATGCCGGGCGCAGTCGACGAGCACCGGCTGCTGCGCGGCCCGGCGCTCGGCTCCGCTCGCGGTGGTCGTGGGGGACGCGGCCGAGGCCGGTACCGCTGCCGCCGCGAGTGAGGCGACGGCGCACACCGCGAGTGCCGTCCTGAGGGTAAGGGTCCGCATGGTCCACCTTCCGGGGCCGCTCGTCCGGACGGGCGACGAGCCGCCGCCCGGCGGTGGCCCGTCTCCGCCCCCGACGCTACGGCCGACTGCCGCACCGCACCACTCGTACCGCCGATCCGGCGGCGACGGGTTCGGAACGCCGGCCGGAGGGGTGGGGCGTGGTTCCCGGTCCCGGTGGCGCGGCCGGGCTCCGGGACCGGTGAGGTCCCGGAGCCCGGCCGTCACCGCGTGCAGCGCGGTCCCCGGCCCCGGGCGGGGGAGCGGGCGGCTCAGACCGCCGGTGCGGGGTAGGTCGGGTACTCCACCCCGGAGATGTACTGGACGACCCGGGTGACCTGGCAGGAGTAGCCGAACTCGTTGTCGTACCAGAGGTAGAGGATGGCGTTGTCGCCGTCGACCTTGGTGGCGCCGGCATCGACGATCGATGCGTGCCGGGAGCCGATGAAGTCGCTGGAGACCGCGTCGGGTGCGCTGATGAAGTCGATCTGCCGCTTGAGCGGCGAGGTCAGCGACACGTCACGCAGGTAGTCCAGGACGTCCGCGCGGGTGGTCTCCTGCGCCAGGTGCAGGTTGAGGATGGCGATCGACACGTCCGGCACCGGCACCCGGATCGAACTGCCGGTGATCGTGGCCCGGAGGTCGGGCAGCGCCTTGGCGACGGCGGAGGCCGCGCCGGTCTCCGTGATGACCATGTTCAGCGGCGCCGAGCGTCCGCGCCGGTCCGACTTGTGGTAGTTGTCCAGCAGGTTCTGGTCGTTGG
This sequence comes from Streptomyces sp. MS06, assembly GCF_047200655.1. Classification (NCBI taxonomy): domain Bacteria; kingdom Bacillati; phylum Actinomycetota; class Actinomycetes; order Kitasatosporales; family Streptomycetaceae; genus Streptomyces; species Streptomyces sp. MS06. The sequence goes on along the minus strand of NZ_JBJZOJ010000004.1, from coordinate 17,907 downwards.
TGAACGAGTGCACGGTCTCGACGTGGCCGCGCAGCACGCCGTACCGGTCGGCCATCGCCTTGAGCGGCGGCACGATGGCGTTGGTGGTGCAGGAGGCGCAGGAGATGATCCGCTCGTCCGGCTTCACGGTGTCGTGGTTGACGCCGTGGACGATGTTGGGCACGTCGCCCTTGCCGGGTGCGGTCAGCACCACCTTGTCGATGCCGGGGCGCAGATGCCGGGACAGGCCCTCGCGGTCGCGCCACCGGCCGGTGTTGTCGATCAGGATGGCGTCCTTGATGCCGTGGGCCGTGTAGTCGACGGCCGCCGGGTCGTCGGAGTAGATCACCTTGATCGGGTTGCCGTTGGCGACGATCGTGCTGTCCGCCTCGTCGACGGTGATGGTCCCCTGGAACTGCCCGTGGATCGAGTCGCGGCGCAGCAGCGAGGCACGCTTGACGAGGTCCTGGGCGCCGCTGTTGCGGACCACGATGGCACGCAGGCGCAGCCCGTTGCCCGAGCCGGTCTTCTCGATGAGCAGACGCGCGAGCAGGCGCCCGATGCGGCCGAACCCGTACAGGACGACATCGCGCGGCTCGCGCCGGTCGATCTTGCCGGCGCCGGTGGCGCCGGCGACGGCCTCCGCGGTGAACTCCGCCACCGACAGGCCGCGGTCGTCGACGCGGTACGTGGCGGCGAGCATCCCGATGTCGATCTGGGAGGGGCCGAGGTCCAGCGCGGTCAGCGCCTGGAGGAAGGGCAGCGTCTCGGTGACCGAGAGTTCCTCGCCGGCTATCTGCCGGGCGAAACGGTGGGTCTTGAGGATGCTGACCACCGACTTGTTCACCAAGGAGCGGCTGTGCAGCAGGATCGTGACGTCCCGCTCGCGGTGCAGCTTCCCGATGATCGGGATCATCGACTCCGCGATCTCCTCGCGGTTCTTCCAGTGGGTGAACGAGTCTTCGTTGACAGTCACAAGAGGCATCTTTCGAGCTAGAGGGCGCTCATATGATAGACCCCCTGTTCGAGTGCGTCCGATCGCCCCCGGCGCGCCGGTGCCGGTGGCGGCCGTCGTGGTGAGCGGTGCGGGTGCGGCGGTGGGGCGCGGGGCGCGCCGGGGCCCTCCGGACGCCCGGCTGCGCCTCAGTCCTGCCGGACGTCCGCGTCGTCGAACAGCCGGCGCACCGAGTCGAGGGCGGCCGCGCGGTCCTGCGGCACCAGGCCGATCCGGGAGCGCCGGTCGAGGACGTCCGCCTCGTCCAGGGCGCCCTCGTGCCGGATTGCCCACAGGGCTTCGGCGCCGGTGACCGGATGACCCGGCAGCAGGGGAGCGCCGAGCCGCGGATCGTGCGCGGCGAGCGCCTGCACCGCGCCCGCCTCGGTGCCGTAGCGGCGGACCAGCCGGCGCGGCGCCGGGAGACCGCTCAGCGCCCGGGGCGAGGCGGCGCCCACCAGGGGCAGCCGGGCCGTCGGTGACGGTCCGGCGGCGAGCGAGTGGGCGGACACCGCGGCGTCGACGGCGTCCTCCGCCATCCGCCGGTAGGTGGTGAGCTTGCCGCCGACGACGGTGACCACGCCGTCCGGCGAGGTGAGGACCGCGTGGCGGCGGGAGATGTCGGCGGTCCTGGGCGCCGCGGCGGGCCGCCCGGCCGGCGCGGTGTCCAGCAGCGGGCGCAGTCCCGCGAACGCTCCCACCACGTCCTCCCGGCGGACGGGCTCGTCCAGCACCGATCCGAGTACGTCCAGCAGGAATCCGATGTCCGTCTCCGGGGCCTCGGGGACGTCCGGGAGGTCGCCGTCCACGGGCTCGTCGGTGAGCCCGACGTACACTCGGCCGTCGCCCTGCGGCAGCACCAGGACGAAGCGGTTGGTCTCGCCGGGCACCGGGATGTGCAGGCCTGCCGGAAGGCTGCCGAAGCGCGCGGCGCGGAGGACGAGGTGGGTGCCCCGGGACGGTCGGATGCGTATCCCGTCCACCAGCCCGCCCGCCCACACGCCGGTGGCGTTCACGACCGCGCGGGCGCGGATCTCGCCCTCCTCGCCGGTGCGCTCGTCGCGCACCCGGGCGCCGTCCCGGTGGAGCTCCAGGGCCCGTACGCGGGTGAGGATCCGTGCGCCGTGCGCCGCCGCGGTGCGGGCCACGGCCGTCACCAGCCGCGCGTCGTCGGTGAGCCGGCCGTCCCAGGACAGCAGGCCCCCGCGCAGCCCCTGGGTGCGCAGCGACGGCGCCAGCAGCCGGGTCTCCGCGACCGACAGCCGGCGCGGCGGCGGAAGAGTGGCCCGGGCCGTGCCCGCCGCCAGCCGCAGTGCGTCCCCCGCCCGGAACCCGGCCCGGGCGAGCGCGGCCTGGGCCCGCGACACCAGCGGGGTCAACGGCAGCACGAACGGCTGGGCGCCCACCAGGTGGGGCGCGGTGCGCTCCATCAGCACGCCCCGCTCCACGGCGCTCTCGTGGGCGACGTCGAGCTGTCCGGCGGCCAGGTAGCGCAGCCCGCCGTGGATCAGCTTCGAACTCCACCGGGAGGTGCCGAACGCCAGGTCGTGCGCGTCGACGGCGGCGACCGACAGTCCGCGCGCCGCGGCGTCCAGCGCGGCCCCGGCTCCGGTCGCGCCGAGGCCGACGACCAGTACGTCCACGGTCGGCCCGCCGACGGTCCGGTCGAGGTCGGTGGTCCGCCGGGCGGCGGACAGGGACGAGCCGGGAGCGGGAGTGTCGGCGGCGATGTGGCTCATGGCGCAAGAGTCCTTTCGAGAACGGCACGCAGCTCACCGAGGAAGGCCGGGGAGTCCAGTTCGGCGTCGTCCTCCTCGGCCATGGTGCGCAGGGACAGGGTGAACGACTGGACGATCAGCAGCAGTGACCGGGCCTGCCGCGCGGTGTGCTCCGTGCGGACCGACCCGTCGGCGTGCCCCTCCTCCAGTGCCTCGGACAGCAGTTCCAGGAGGGCGTCCTGGCTGGCCCCGCGCCGGTCCAGCACGTAGGGCAGCAACAGCTCCGGGTCCACGTCCACGATCTTGTTGAACAGCGGGTGGGCGCGGAAGGCGGCGACGCCGGACACCAGGCCCTCGACGATCAGGTCGCGCGTCCGCACCCCGGGCCGCCGCTCGGGCATGGCGCCGCCGGCCACGCCGATCCACTCGCGGGTCATCAGGTCGCCCACCAGGGAACGGACGTCCGGCCAGCGGCGGTACAGCGTCATCCGGGAGACCCCGGCGCGACGGGCCACGTCCGTGAGCGTCGTACGGCGCACGCCCACGGCGAGCACGCAGTCGCGCACCGCGTCGAGCACCGGATCGCTCTCCGAGTCCTTGTGACGAATAGGCGTCATGTGTAACAGTGTAACGCCCCTCGGGCGGGGGACGCTTCCCCGCTCCGAGCGGGGCGCCGCCCCGGGGGTGCTCCGGCACCTCGCGAAGCGGCCCCGCGCTCCACCCCCGAGCAGCCGCGACCGCCTCCACCGCCTCCGCGGGGGAGCGGACCCGGCGACACCCGCACCGAAACGGTAAGGACGATCATGGACATGCTGTGGAACGGCTGGGGCGACCCGGAACAGGCCGCACCGCTGCCCGGCACGGTGACCGGACTGCTGCACGAACTGCTCGGCGTGACACCGCGCAGCACCGCGCCCGCCGCGCTGGAGGACCTCGCCGTCCCCGCGCCCCGCCTGGGCGACGGGGCGCTGCGGGCGCTGCGCGAGGCCGTGGGGGACGACGGCGCGCACGTCCGTGTCGACGCGGAGACCCGCGTCCGGCACACCCGCGGCAAGTCCACGCCGGACCTGCTGCGCCTCCGGGACGGCGACGTCCGGGACGTACCGGAGGCGGTCGCGCTCCCCGCCGGCCACGAGGAGGTCCTGGCCGTACTGCGCGCCTGCGCCGCGCACGGCCTGGCGGCCGTACCGTTCGGCGGGGGCACCTCCGTCGTCGGCGGCCTCGCCCCCGAGCGGCGCCGCCCCTTCGTCGCCCTCGACCTGCGGCGGATGGACCGGCTGCTCGCCCTCGACCCGGTCTCCCGCACCGCCACCCTGCAGGCCGGGCTGCGCGCCCCGCACGCGGAGGCACTGCTCGCGGCCCAGGGCTTCACCCTCGGGCACTTCCCCCAGTCCTACGAGTGGGCCACCCTCGGCGGATTCGCCGCGACCCGCTCCAGCGGGCAGGCCTCCGCGGGATACGGCCGCTTCGACGAGATGGTCCTCGGCCTCACCCTCGCCACCCCCGAGGGGACCCTCGAGACCGGACGGGCGCCCCGCTCGGCCGCCGGCCCCGACCTGCGCCAGCTCGTCCTGGGCTCGGAAGGGGCGTTCGGCGTCGTCACGTCCGTCACCGTGCGCGTGCGGCCCGTCCCGCAGGTCCGCCACTACGAAGGCTGGCGCTTCGCATCCTTCGAAGAGGGGACGGCGGCCCTGCGCCGGCTCGCCCAGGACGGCCCCCGCCCGACCGTGCTCCGCCTCTCCGACGAGACCGAGACCCTGATCGGCCTCGCCCAGCCCGACGACATCGGCTCCCTCGACGCGCGGAGCAGCGCCGGATGCACCGCGATCCTCGGCTTCGAGGGAACCCCGGAGGACACCGCGCACCGCCGCGCCGGCGCCGCGGACATGCTGCGCGGCAGCGGCGGCACACCGCTGGGCGGGGAGCCCGGCCGCCGCTGGGCCGAGGGCCGCTACTCGGCCCCCTACCTGCGGGACTCCCTGCTGGAAGCCGGGGCGTTCGCGGAAACCCTGGAGACGGCGGCCTTCTGGTCCCGCCTTCCCGAGCTGTACGGGTCCGTCCGCGCGGCGCTGACCTCGACCCTCACCGACGCGGGCACCCCTGCGCTGGTCATGTGCCACATCTCGCACGTCTACGAGAACGGCGCCTCGCTGTACTTCACGGTCGTCTCCGCGCAGGGCGCCGACCCGGTGGCGCACTGGACGCGGGCCAAGCACGCCGCCAACGACGCCGTCCTCGCCGCCGGCGGCACCATCAGCCACCACCACGGCGTGGGCACCGACCACCGCGACTGGTACCTCCGGGAGGCGGGCGAACTGGGCATCGCCGCGCTCCAGGCGGTCAAACACCGGCTGGACCCGGCAGGCCTGCTCAACCCCGGCGTGCTGCTGCCCGCCGACTGACCCCGGCCCGGGCCCCGCCCCCCTCGTACACCCGCACCGCCGCCCGTTCGACCGGCCACCGTCCCGCCAGCCCCGGAGGCACCACCGATGCGACAGTTCACCGCCGTCGTCAACCCCACGGCCGGCGGATCCGCCGGAGCCGCGGCACTGCTCGGCGTGGCCAGGCTGCTGCGCGCAGCGGGCGCCGAACTGGAGACCGCCTACAGCAGCAGCCTCGCCCACGCCCGACGGCTGGCGCGGGACGCCGGCGAGGACGGGCGGGTGGTGCTCGCCGTCGGCGGCGACGGCATGGCCGGCGCGGTCGGCGGAGCCCTCAGCGGCACCGGCGCGGTGCTCGGCCTCGTGCCCGCCGGCCGCGGGAACGACTTCGCCCGCGCCCTCGGCCTGCCCGCGGACCCCGCCGCGCTGGCCCGCGTCCTGCTGGAGTCCGCGCCGCGCGCCGTCGACACGGTCGAGGTCACCTCGGCCGTCCACGACCGCACCGTGGTGCTGGGCAGCGTCTACGCCGGAGTCGACGCCCTCGCCAACCTGCACGCCAACAACGCCCGGCTGCTGCGGGGCGCCGCCTCGTACTACGCCGGGGGGCTGCGCGCGGTGGCGTCCTGGCGCCCGGCGCGCTTCCGGCTCACCGTGGACGGCACCGAGCACACCCACGGCGGCTACAGCGTGGTCGCCGCCAACTCCGGCTACTACGGTTCGGGCCGCCTCGTCGCACCCGGCGCCCGCGTCGACGACGGACTGCTGGACGTGGTCGTGATCGGTGAGGCGCCCAAGCGGCTCTTCTTCACCCTGATGAACGAGCTCGCCACGGGCCGCCACGTCCAACGCCCCCAGGTGACGGTCCTGCGCGGCAAGGAGATCCGCATCGAGGCCGACCGGGACGTCCCCTACGGCGCCGACGGCGAGGTGGACGCCGCGCTCCCGGTCACCGCCCGGGTCCTGCCGGGGGCGCTCCGGGTGCTCGGCTGAGGGCGGCCGCCGGGGCGCGGGCCGCCGACGGTGCGGCCGGGGCCCCCGCGCCCCGGCGACCGGCGCCCTCGGACGGCTCCGCGCTGCCCCGGCGACCGACTCCCTCGGACGGCTCCGCGCTGCCCCGGCGGCCGGTTCCCCCGGACGGCTCCGCGCTGCCCCGGCGGCCGGACCCGCACCCGTCCCGGAGCGGGTCGGGACGTGACGGAGCGCGGGCCCGGCGTCGGCCGATGGGGCGGCATCGGCCTCCCGCGCCCATCTCCTCCGGCCGCGGCGGGAACGGATCGTCCGGTCGGCCCCGGTCACCGGTGCGGTGGGCCGCCGGAGAGAGGAGACGGACATGAGCTACCGCCTGAAGACGCTCACCCGCGAGGAGCATCTGGCCTTCGTCCGGGCCAGGCCGTCGGTCAGCCACACGCAGGTGCCCGCCTGGGGCGAGGTGAAGCCCGACTGGAGGGCGGAGAGCCTGGGGTGGTTCGACGGCGGCGGCCGCCTGGTCGGCGCCGGTCTCGTGCTGCTGCGGCCGCTGCCGGGGATCAAGCGCTACTTTGCCTACCTCCCCGAAGGCCCGGTCATCGACTGGAACGCGCCCGACCTGGAGCAGTGGCTCGCGCCGATGCTGGACCACCTGAGGTCCCGCGGGGCGTTCTCGGTGCGGATGGGACCCCCCGTGGCCGTACGCCGCTTCAGTGCCGAGACGGTCAAGGACGCCATCGCCGATCCGCGGACCCGCTCGCTGCGCGAGGTCACGGCCACCTCCCGGGACGCGCGGGCCCTGCACGTGGCGGACCGGTTGCGGGCGCTGGGCTGGCGCCAGAGCGAGCCGGACGCCGAGGGCGGCTTCGCCCTCGGCCAGCCCCGCCACGTGTTCCAGGTCCCGCTCGCCGGACGCACCCTCGACGACGTCCACCGCGGCCTCAACCAGCAGTGGCGGCGCAACATCAAGAAGGCGGAGAAGGCAGGCGTCAAGGTCGTCCAGGGCGACCACGACGATCTTCCGGCCTTCCACGAGCTCTACACCGAGACGGCGGCACGGGACCGCTTCCTGCCCCGCCCCCTGTCCTACTTCCAGCGCATGTGGACCGCGCTGCGGGCCGAGGACCCCGACCGCATGCGCCTCTACCTCGCCCACCACGACGGAGACCTGCTCGCGGCCGCCACCACGCTCACCGTCGGCGAGCACGTCTGGTACTCCTACGGCGCCTCCACCAGCCGCAAACGCGAGGTCCAGCCCAACAACGCGCTCCAGTGGCGGATGATCTGCGACGCCCACGCCGGCGGGGCGGCCGTCTACGACCTGCGCGGCATCACCGACACCCTCGACGAGGACGACCACCTGGTGGGACTGCTCCGCTTCAAGGCGGGCACCGGCGGAGAGGCCGTCGAGAACCTCGGCGAATGGGACCGCCCGCTCAGCAGAGTCCTGCACAAGGCCTTCGGCCTCTACATGTCCCGGCGCTGATGTCAGCCGAGGCCGGGACGGATATCATCCTTTAAGAGCTGAATCTAGGGTTTTGCCCTGACCGGGGCGCATGTCCTCGCGGAGTGATCGATGTCCCGTAAGCGCCCGACGGACGACGGCGACGAGCTGCTCGCCAGGCTCGGTGCGCTGACCGCTCAGGCCCGCGAGCGCGCGGAGCTGCAACGCTCCCAGGTCGAACTGGCCATCGCCCTGCAGCGCGGCATGCTTCCCAGGGACCTGCCGGCCGCTCCCGGCCTGCACCTGGCCGTGCGGTACTCGCCCGCCAACCACAGCCTGAGCGTGGGCGGCGACTGGTACGACGCCTTCGACCTCCCCGACGGCCGGATCGGCCTCTCCATCGGGGACGTCCAGGGCCACAACATCGAGGCGGCCGCCTACATGGGGCAGGTCCGGGTCTGCCTGCGCGCGCTGGCCTCCGTCTCCAGCGAGCCCGGCGAGCTGCTGTCCCGCACCAACGAGCTGCTCCTCTCCCTCGGCACGGACCTCTTCGCCACCTGCACGTTCCTGCGGCTCGACCCCGTCACCGGGCTGCTGGAGAGCGCCCGGGCCGGCCACATACCCACCGTCTGGGCCACTGCCGACGGGAAGTCCGGCATCGCGGACGACGGGGGCGGGCCCCCGCTCGGCGCCGTGGGCGGCATGGACTATCCGGTCACCCGCCACCGGCTCTCCATCGGCGGGGTCTTCGTGCTCGTCACCGACGGAGTCGTGGAAGGGCCGTCCATGAGCGTCGACGAAGGCCTCGACCAGGTCGTGCGCCTCGCCGGCATCGCCGCGGTCGCCGGGATGAACGCCTCCTCGCTCGCGGCGGCCGTGATCAAGGGGGCCGAACGGGTCGGACACGCGGACGACGCGGCCGTGCTCGTCGTCGGTCACGACGGTGCGGAGCGTCGGCCATAAGGCGGGGTGCCGCGCCGCTCGCCTCGCAGTCCGGGCGGCGGCGGTGTCTCATGGCTGCTGTGGTGGCTTCCCTCGACCTGCGCCGATCGGCCGGCTTCCTCGCACTGACGCTCGCCGTCGCCGCCTGCTACTTCGCGGCCGGACGGCTGGGACTCATGCGGCAGCTGGTCATCCAGGGCGCGGTCTTCACCCCCATCTGGCCGCCCACCGGCCTCGCGCTGGTCGCCCTGCTGGTCTACGGGCTGCGCTGCTGGCCCGGGATCGCCATCGGGGTCCTCCTCGTCATCATGTCCATCACCCCGCTGCGTCCGATCGCGCTGGTCACCGTGGCGAGCAACACCGCCGCGCCCGTCTGCGCGTACCTCATGCTGCGCCGGGTCGGCTTCCGCGCCAGCATGAACCGCTTGCGCGACGGGCTCGCCCTGGTCTTCCTCGGCGCGTTCGGCGCCATGCTGATCAGCTCGATCACGGGGGCCGGCGTGCTCGTCCTCACCGACAAGATCGCACCGCACAGTTTCTGGCCGGTCTGGCTGGGCTGGTGGGTCGGGGACGCGATGGGCGTGCTCCTCGTCACCCCTTCGCTGCTCCTGCTGCGCCGGGCCCGCCTGCCCGTGAACATGTCGCGGTGGAAGGAAGTCGTCGGGCTGACCGCGATCACCGCTCTCGTCGTACCGCTTTCCACGCACAGCAGCCTCAGCCTGCTGTTCCTGGTCTACCCCCTGCTGATCTGGACGGCGCTGAGCTTCCAGCTGGCGGGCAGCATCCTGTGCGCGCTCGCCACCTCCGTCCTGGCGGCCGCGGCGGCGACCGACAAGGTCGGCCCCTTCGCACAGCTGAGCAATATCGAAGTGATGGTCAAGCTCCAGGCCTTCAACGGGTCCATGGCCCTGACCGCCCTGCTGCTCTCGGCCATGATCACCGAACAGCGGAACACCCGCCGCTCGGTGGAACGCGCCTGTCAGGAACTGGCCGAGGTACTGGACCACCTCACGGCGGGCGACTCCGCGATCCGCCGCGGCGAGGCGAACGAGACCGACGGACCAGGCCCGTACGACACCCGCTGACGCGAACGGCGCGGTGATCCGGCGGAGCGAACCCGCCGCTGCGGACGTATGCCCCACCCTGTTTCGACATGCCCGGCGGACCGGGCCGGAATTGGCATGGACCTGACTCTCTGTCGCGGCTAGTCTTCCGGGCACTGTGTGAGAGCGCTCTCACCGATCGGTTGTTCCACCCCCACCCAGCCGGAACGACGAAAGGCCCCCATGAGACGCCCCCGACTCCTGCACGCAGGTCTCACCGCCCTGCTGCTCCTCGGTACCTGGACCGCCGCCGGAACCCTCCCCGCCTCCGCCGACGCCTCCGCCGACACCGCCACCTCCGCCGACACCGCCACCTCCGCCGACCCGGCACCCGCGTCCGACGGTCTGCTCTCCGCCATGCAGCGGGACCTCGGACTGACACGCACCCAGGCCGAGGCGCGACTCCAGGCCGAGCGGGCGGCCGGCGCGATCACCCCGAAGGCCCGCCGGGCCGCCGGCTCCGCGTACGGCGGCTCCTGGTTCGACGCCGCCACCGGCCGGCTGAACGTCGCCGTCACCGCGGACGCCACCGCGGACGTCCGCCGCGCCGTGCGCACCACCGGCGCCGCGGTCCGCACGGTCCGGCACAGCGAACGGCAACTCGACACCACCAAGGCGCGCCTAGACCGGCTGACCGCACCCTCCGGCGTGAGCGGCTGGCACGTCGACCCCGAGGCCAGCACGGTCGTCGTCGACGTGGTCCGGGACCGGCTCGCCGACAACGATGTCCGGCACTTCCTGACGCAGGCCCGGGCCACCCGCGGCCCGGTGACCGTCGAGACCGTCCAAGCGGCCCCCGAAACCCTCGCGGCCGGCACCGTCGGCGGCGACCCCTACTACACCGGCAACGTGCGCTGCTCCATCGGCTTCTCGGTGTACGGCGGATTCGTCACCGCAGGCCACTGCGGTCAGCCGTACGCCGCGGTCTACGGTTGGGACGGCTCCTACGTCGGCACCTTCCAGGGATCGTCCTTCCCCGACAACGACTACGCCTGGGTCAGCGTCGGCAGCGGCTGGTGGACCGTACCGGTGGTGCTCGGCTGGGGTACGGTCTCCGACCAGCTGGTGCGCGGCTCGGCCGTGGCACCGGTCGGCAGTTCCATCTGCCGCTCGGGATCGACCACGCACTGGCACTGCGGCACGGTGCTGGCCCGGAACGAGACGGTCAACTACAGCCAGGGCGCCGTGCACCAGCTGACGAAGACCAACGTGTGCGCCGAACCCGGCGACTCCGGCGGCTCCTTCATCAGCGGTGACCAGGCGCAGGGCGTCACCTCCGGCGGATGGGGCGACTGCTCCGGCGGGGGCGAGACCTGGTTCCAGCCCGTCAACGAGATCCTCAACCGCTACGGGCTGACCCTGCACACGGCCTGACCCGGCCGCCGCCGCGGTCACACCGGGGGCGCCGCCGGGCCACCACCCGGCGGCGGTCCCGCCCCGTCCACCGCCGCTCCCGCCCTGCCCGCCCGGCTACCCGGGCGCCCCACCAGTCCACCCGGGTTCCCCCGCACGCAACCACCGCGGGCGGCCGGCCCGTCGGGGCGCCGTCGCCGTCGCCGTCGCCGTCGCCGTCGCCGTTGCTGTCGCCGTTGCTGTCGCCGTCGCCGTTGCTGTCGCTGTCGCTGTCGCTGTCGCTGTCGCCCCTGCCGCGGCCCCGCCCGCCCGTTCGCCACGCGGGCGCACCGTCCGGGGCCTCGGTCCGACCGGGCACGACAGGGCCCCGGCAGCCACCGCACCTCCGCCTCGCCCACCCACCGCTTCCCCCGCGCCCCGCGGATCCCCACCACCGGATCGCCGGTCCGGCCGGATCGCCTGTCGTACCGGGCCGGGGGCCAACGCTCCCTCCGGCGGCGGGGGGATGATGAGTGAGCACACGAACACCCGACCGACGTGGAGGAGTGGACGCATGGACCAGCGAGCCGGGAAGCCCGCCGACCCCGAGGACCTGATCGACGTCGCCCGGCTGGTGACGGCGTACTACGCACTGCACCCGGACCCGGCCCGACCGTCGCAGCGAGTGGCCTTCGGCACCTCCGGGCACCGCGGCTCCTCGACGGCCGTGGCGTTCAACGAGGACCACATCGCCGCCACCAGCCAGGCCATCTGCGAGTACCGTGCGCTGCAGGGCACCGACGGCCCCCTCTTCCTCGGCGCCGACACCCACGCCCTCTCCGAGCCGGCCCGCACCACCGCCCTCGAGGTGTTCGCCGCCAACGACGTCACCGTGCTCATCGACAGCACGGACGGCTACACCCCCACCCCCGCCGTCTCGCACGCCGTCCTCACCCACAACCGGGGCCGCACCTCCGGCCTCGCGGACGGCGTGGTCGTCACCCCCTCCCACAACCCACCCGGCGACGGCGGTTTCAAGTACAACCCGCCGAACGGCGGACCGGCCGGTTCCGGCGCGACCTCCTGGATCCAGGACCGGGCCAACGAGATCATCGCCGCCGGTCTGAAAGAGGTACGGCGCGTCACCTACGCCAAGGCGCTCACCGCCCCGGGCACCGGGCGCCACGACTTCCTCGGCGCCTACGTCTCCGATCTGCCGGAGGTCCTCGACCTCGACGCGATCCGCGCGGCGGGCGTGCGCATCGGCGCCGATCCGCTCGGTGGCGCCTCCGTCGCCTACTGGGGCCGCATCGCCGAGCAGCACCGGCTCGACCTGACGGTGGTCAACCCGCTCACCGACCCCACCTGGCGGTTCATGACGCTCGACTGGGACGGCAGAATCCGCATGGACTGCTCGTCACCGCACGCCATGGCCTCGCTCATCGAGCAGCGCGACCGCTTCGACATCGCCACCGGCAACGACGCCGACGCCGACCGGCACGGCATCGTCACCCCGGACGCGGGCCTGATGAACCCGAACCACTACCTCGCCGTCGCCATCTCCCACCTCTACACGCACCGCCCGCAGTGGCCCGGCACCGCGGGCGTCGGCAAGACCCTGGTGTCGTCCGGCATGATCGACCGGGTCGCCGCCGACCTCGGCAGGCGCCTGGTCGAGGTGCCGGTCGGTTTCAAGTGGTTCGTCGACGGCCTGGCCGACGGCTCCCTCGGCTTCGGCGGCGAGGAGTCCGCAGGGGCGTCGTTCCTGCGCCGCGACGGCTCGGTGTGGACCACCGACAAGGACGGCATCGCAGCCGCGCTGCTCGCCGCCGAGATCCTCGCCGTCACCGGCCGCACACCGTCCCAGCGCTACGCCGAACTCACCGCCCGCTTCGGCGAGCCCGCCTACGCACGCATCGACGCACCCGCCACCCGCGAGGAGAAGGCCCGCCTCGCCGAGCTGTCCCCGGCGCAGGTCACCGCCGACACCCTGGCGGGGGAGCGGGTGACCGCCGTGCTCACCGAGGCCCCCGGCAACGGCGCGTCCATCGGCGGCATCAAGGTCGCCACCGAGAACGCCTGGTTCGCCGCCCGCCCCTCCGGCACCGAGGACGTCTACAAGATCTACGCCGAGTCCTTCCGGGGGCCCGACCACCTCCGCCGGGTCCAGGACGAGGCGAAACTCGTGGTCCTGGAGGCGCTGGGAGGCTGAGCCACCCGACGGGGAGCCCGGCGGCCGGGTCGGCCCCCGGTGCGGGACGTCCGGCACGCACCGGCGGCGCCCCCGCCCGCAGCCGCCCGGCGCCGTTCGGCCCCGGGCGGCATGGCGGCGGAGGCCCGGCCCCGACGGCGGCACGTCGGCCGGGCCTCCGTCCGGTGGACCGCTCAGAGCTGCCCGGAAGCAGCGATGGCGATCTTGGCCGAGGTGGCGCCGCTGCTGCTGCCCAGCGCCTCGATCTTCTTCACCACCTGCATGCTCTCCTCGTCGGCGACCTCACCGAACACGACGTGCTTGCCGTCGAGCCAGCCGGTGACCACGGTCGTGACGAAGAACTGGGAGCCGTTGGTGTTCGGGCCGGCGTTGGCCATCGACAGCAGGCCCGGCCGGTCGTGCTTGAGCTGGAAGTTCTCGTCCGGGAACTTCTCCCCGTAGATGCTCTTGCCGCCGGTGCCGTTGCCGGCCGTGAAGTCGCCGCCCTGCAGCATGAACTGCGGAATGACCCGGTGGAAGTGCGAACCGGCGAAACCGAAGCCCTTCTCGCCCGTGCACAGGGCCCGGAAGTTCTCGGCGGTCTTCGGGACCACGTCCTCGAAGAGGTTGAAGACGATGCGCCCGGCGGGCTCGTCGTTGATCGTGATGTCGAAGTAGGTCTTGATCGTCATGGCCTCATCCTCCCATCCGATGCGGGAGACGCCGAATCGAGCCGCACCCGCGTCCGCCGCCTGCGGCGGACGCCGAACGCCGCACCGGAACCACCGGCCGCCCGGCAAGGCCGGCCGGGCGGCCATGCCGGGCGCCGAACCGGGGTACCCGTAGACCACCCGGGCCCGCACGCCCGAGGCATCCCCCGGCGCCGACACAGGACGAGAATGGACCCATGGACGCACTGGCCCGCCGCTCGCTGTGGTCCTACGCGCTGATCTGGAGCGTGGCGGTGCTGAGCCTGACCGTGCTGGCCCTGGCCGCCGTCACCCGGAACACCCTCCTCAATCCCGGCTTCTACGGCCGGGCACTGGAGGACGAGCGGGCCTACCAGCGGTTCTACGACCAGGTGCTGGTAGACCCGCACAACGGGCCCGTCGTCCGCGACCTGCTGGGCAGGCTGCCCGTCCCGCAGTCCACCGTCACCGCCAACCTGAAGGTGGTGATCCCCGCCCAGACCCTGCGCGCCATGGGCGACCGGCAGATCGCCGAGGTGATCCGCTACCTGGAGGGCGACCGCGACACCCTGCGCCTCACGGTGGACCTCGGGCCGATCGTGGCCAACATCGAGAGGATCAGCCGGACCTACTTCGCCGACGCGGTCGCCTCGCTCCAGCAGCGCTCCGAGCCGGACTACCAGGCCTTCGTGGACGGTGTCGTGCACACGGCGGGACAACTGGTCGCCGGACACGCCCCCGTCGACGGGGTACCGCTGCTCGCCCTGTCCCACAACCAGGCGGTGGCGGCCACCAGCGTCCTCATGCGTCTCGTACCGGAATCCGAACGCGCCGGGCTGCGCCCCGAGGTGGAGGCCGCCCTGCTGGACGGCGACGTCGCCTCGGCGCTGGCCGCCGTCGCACCCGCCGCCGTCACGGACCAGGTGCGGGCGGCCGCCGCGCAGCTGCTGCACGACGCCCAGTCCCACCAATGGCTCATCACCACCGACTTCCGGCCCTCCGGACCGCTCGCCGACCACATGCACCGGGCACGCTTCTTCACACGCCTCTTCCAGGACGTGGTGGAGCCGTCCGCCGCCGTGCTCGGCGCCGCCGCGCTGACCCTGCTCTGGCTGGCCAGACCGGATCCGATCGCGCGCCGCCTCGTCCCGCTGGGCTGGGCCCTGACGGCAGCCGCAGCACTGACGGGCCTGGTGGCCTGGCTCGGCCGGCTCAGCGTCGGCGATCCCCCGTTCCGGCCCCCCTCCTCTTGGTCCCCGACAGCCGCCCGGCTGATCGTGGACGTCCAGACCAGGGCGATGGACCGGCTGCTGACCACCGCCACCCTCGTCACCATGATCCTGCTCGCCGCCGGCGCCCTGCTCGTCACGCTCGGCTGGGCCTGGCAGACCCGGCCCGGCCTGCCGTCGTTCCTCGAACCGCGCCACGGACTCACCCTGACCGCGGCCGTGTCGGTCTCCGCGCTCGTCGCCACCGTCCTGGCCCCCGTCGCCATGACCGGGGCGGCACCGCGCATCTGCCAGGGCAGTGCCCGGCTGTGCGGCATGCGCTACGACCAGATCGCCCAGGTCGCCGCGCACAACGCGATGGCCACCACCGCCAACCGGTTCATCGGGCCGCTCCAGGACCCCGACATCGTCGGCCAGTTGAACGCGGGCGTGCGGGTACTGCTCATCGACACCCACCACTGGGAGCACCCCCGGGAGGTCGCCGACCGGCTCGGCGACTCCGAGTTCTCCCCGCAGCTGCGCCGGCAACTGGTACGGGTCCTCGGCCACGTGGACCCGTACCGCCCCGGGCTGTGGCTGTGCCACTCGGTCTGCGGTGCCGGAGCGCTCGCCCTGACGCCCACGCTGCGGCAGATCGGCGACTGGCTGCGCGACCACCCAACGGAGATCGTCACGCTGATCGTGCAGGACGGCGTCAGCCCGGCGGAGACCCGGACCGCCTTCGAGGACGCGGGCCTCGACGACCTGCTGTACGTGCCCGACGAAGACCCGGACAAACCATGGCCCAAGCTCAAGGACATGATCGACGACGGTCGGCGTCTGGTCGTCTTCGCGGAGAAGGCGGACGGACCCGCCCCGTGGTACCGCAACTTCTACCGCTACGGCATGGAGACCCCGTTCGCGGTCCACAGCCCGCAGGCGATGACCTGCGAGCCGAACCGGGGAGGCACGGACAAGCGGCTGTTCCTGCTCAACAACTTCGTCTCGTCCGGCGGCGGCCGACGCCTCGACGCCGGCGTGATCAACTCCCGCCAGTGGGTCCTCGACCGGGTCCACGCGTGCGAGCGGCAGCGCGGCAGACCGGTCAACTTCATCGCGGTCGACTACGCGACGGTGGGGGACGTGGCAGGCGCGGTCGACACGCTCAACACCGAACGCCTCGACGGTCCGGGCTGAGCCGACTCCTGGGCCTGCCGCGCACCGGGGGCCGCCGGCGCCGGGCCGCCACACGGTCGGCGCACCCCGGCGTGCAGCCGCCCGGCACCGGCCGCAGGCTGGAGCCATGGCCTCCGCCCAGCCCATCGCGATCTACCCGCCTGCCGACGACGGAGGCCGACGGGTCCGCGTCGACGGCAGGTTCGTGGGGATGGCGTACGGTCTGCTGGACGTCATCGAGTTCCTGCAGCTGGCCGGACTGGAGGAAGCGGACGACGACTGGGTGCGCCGATCAGCACTGATCGAGTGGCAGGGCGGAGGCCCGGACGTCTGGCACTGACTCGCGGCGCGCTGTCGCGCCCCGACGCTGCACACCCGCCCCCGCACGGCAGCACGGCAGCACGGAGAGAACGTAAGCCGGATCGGCGGCCGCGCGCCTGCCGGCCGGGCGAGAGCGGCCCGCCCTCGCACACGCGGGGCCTGGCGCCGACGCCGTCGGCCCTCGGGCCGATCCCCCCGGAGCGCCGGACTCAGGTGTCCGGGGCGAGCTGTTCGCGGACCCAGGCGGGGTCCGGGTTGGTGTGCGTCCGGCCTGCCGCGACGACGGTCGGCACGGTCTCGTCGCCGTCGTTGACGGCGCGGACCGCCGCCGCGCCGTCCGGGTCCCGCCAGATGTCGACCCAGTGCAGCCGGCGGGCGTCGCGACCGAGCCTGAAACGCAGCCGCAGGCAGTACGTGCAGCCCGGCCGCCAGTAGACGATCGGCCGGCCGTCGGCCGCGCTGCGGCGTTGTGCCTCCCGCGCGGCGACCGACCTCGGGAAGACCAGTGGCGAGTTCACCGCGGCGAACGCCGCGAACAGCAGCCAGACGGCGGCTGCCGCGCCGGGGCCGGGACCGGTGACGAGTTCCGCCGCGAGAACCGAACCGCACAGGACGAGCAGTATCGGCAGTAGCCAGACGCGCTTCATACGAAGCAGGCTACCGACCGTCGGGGCCGGTGCACCCCGTGGGGCGAGCCGCTGGGCTGACTGCTCCTCAACCTGCCCGCTCCGCAACGCATCGGCACCTCCGAGCGGCGGACGCGGGCCGGGAAGTGAACGCCGGGAGAGTTGTGAATCCGGGAGGCGGATGAACGCCGACGGGGCGGTCCGCGTACAGAGGTGAAGCATTCGTGCCGGGCCCGCGCCGCGCCGGCCGCCCCTACGCGTAGGAGTACTTCCGTGAAACGCAACACGCGCAGACGCCCCAAGGGCGCACGTCGCGCGACCTTTGCAGCAGTCGCGCTGATGATGGGGGGAGGAGGACTCGTAGCGGCGAATGTCTACGCCTCCGCCACGGAAGGCAGTCCGGGCGGGGCGGCGAACCAGCAGCCGTACAGCGGCGGCGACGGGGTCGCGCCCGCGGGTGCCGCGACGATCGCCTGCCCGGATGTGGGGCAGCAGCTCACCGACGTGCCGAGTGCCGCGCGCGCCGCCGTGGACAAGGAGCTGGCCAACCTCGACCGGCAGGTCGTCGAGGCCTACGCCCGGCTGGCTTCGACGCGTCAGGAACAGCATCAGGACGCGTCGTTCGTGCAGAACGCGGTTCTCGGTCCCCTCGAGGACAAGCGCACCGCGGTCATCGAGCGGATCGCGATGGACCTGCACAGGGCGGGCGCCATGGCACCCGGGCAACTGGGCGATCTGGCCAAGTGCACCGCGAGCGACGGCGCCGACCAGGGCGGCCAGAACGGCGGCGGTCAGGATGGCGGCGGCCAGGACGGCGGCAACCAGAACGGTGGCGGT